>CAZCZS010000029.1:0-19622 GCA_964503355.1 uncultured Mesoaciditoga sp. | reverse complement strand
CGTTTTGAAGAGTACCTTTGTTCCATCCGATCTCGCACGTGCAAATTCGTTGTTCTTCAAAGCTTTCCAACCATCACCGAATCTTTCCGTGGAAAAAACAACTCGATCCTCTTCCACTCTATAAAAGATCGAATGGTAATCGTCGTCATCGTTCGAAACTTTTCTGAATGCAAAGAGCTCTTCTCCGTTCGATATGAAAACGTTCAAAGATGTGTATTCGTATTTAGTTATCTCTTCGGCAACTTTTCTCATGGCATCTTGGAGCGTTTCACCTTTTATCATGTGATGTACAAGACTTTCAAGGTAAAATTGCGTATCTATGATATCGTTTTTTAGGGGGATTTTTATGGAACCGTTGTGAGCAAAGGACCAGTCTTTTCCCCTGAGAGAGAAAAAGAATGGATGAGAAGATGAAGTTTTCACCTTTCCGTGTGTCGTTTTTCTCGCATGAAGAATGGCGATTTTCGCTTCGTTTGAAATGATCGATGCTTGCCAAATCGCTTCCGAACTTTTTTTCAAAAGGAATTCGTCATCCTCGTACAAGGCCATTCCCCATCCATCACCATGAGGAGAGTAACTTCCATGAAGAGCCTGTTCGATTAAAGCGTCAAAATATTCCTTCACTTTTACGGAACGAACGGATACAAATGAGATCATTCTGCACATTTCGGTCACCATTGAGATGATATCACAAAAGTGATCGTTGAAGATCACAATATCTATGCTTTTTTATCTTAAACGCAAGACTTTCATTTTACGAAAAAATTCCAAGCGTGAAACCCAGAAAAGATAAGGAATACTTACCAAATTACGAAAAAAATCGTAGGAGACTTGACAATTTTTAAAAATGGTGATATCATACAAATGATAATCATTATTATAAAACACAAAAGAGGTAAAGAAGATGTTGCAAAAGAAATGGAGAATGACAAATCAAAGAAGGGTTATTCTTGAAGAGCTAAGAAATTCTCATAAACATCTTTCGGCGGATGAACTTTATCTGTTGGTGAAGAAGAAACTTCCCAACGTTAGCATAAGCACCATATACAGGAATCTTGAGGAACTGGCAAATCAAGGCTTTATAAGGAAGATAGGTCCTCAAGTCACGCAAAAAAGATTTGATGCCAATCTTCAACCTCATTTCCACATAAGATGTGTGAAATGTGGCCGTTTAGATGACGTTCCGTTTTCAATTGGTGAAAAGATAAGGGAAGCGATCAAGGATTCAACTTTGATGGTAGAGAAGATAACCGGTTACGATGTTATAGGTTATCATGTGGAGTTCTTGGGTATCTGTCCAGAATGTAAAAAGAAAGAAGAAAAAGGAGCGTGAAAGTTATGGCAGTTAGAAAGATAAAAAAAGATGTTTACGCTGTTGGAGCGATAGATTGGGATAGGACACTCTTCGACGAGATCATACCTTTACCGGATGGGACGAGTTACAATTCTTATCTGGTTGTTGGAAGCGAAAAAACCGCTTTGATCGACACGGTTGATCCAGAAAAAGAAAACGAGCTCCTTGAAAATTTGAGCGAACTCAACGTAGAACGTATAGATTACATCGTTTCAAATCACGCCGAACAGGATCATTCTGGTACAATCCCTAAGATATTGGACGCGTACCCAATGGCCAAAGTGGTGACAAATGAAAAGTGTAAAGGATTCGAAAAAGATCTGCTTTTGATAGATGACGATAAATTCATAACCATCAAGGATGGAGATACGTTGTCTCTTGGAAACAAAACGCTCAAATTCATCTTCACACCATGGGTACATTGGCCAGAAACGATGTCTACCTATTTGGTGGAAGATAAGATCATGTTCACCTGTGATTTTTTTGGGTCTCATATAGCCTCGAGTGATCTGTTCGTTAAAAACGATGCCAAGGCCGTTGAAGACGCAAAAAGGTATTACGCGGAAATCATGATGCCTTTCAGAATGCCAATAAGAAGTAATTTGAAGAAAATAGAAGGCTACGATATCGAATTCATAGCACCCAGTCACGGTCAAGTGTACGATAAACCAGAACTCATATTGAACGCTTACAAAGAATGGGTCTCGGAAGATGTGAAGAACAAAGTTGTCATACCATACGTTTCGATGCATGGAAGTACTGAGAGAATCGTAAATTACTTCGTAAACGCTTTGATTAAAAGGGGAATAGAGGTGAGACCCTACAACGTTATAACATCCGATATAGGAGAAATAGCGATGTCTCTCGTTGATTCAGCTACCATAGTCGTTGCGTCTCCTACGGTGTTGGTTGGTCTTCATCCAACGGCGGCGTACGTGCTTTCCTTCATAAACGCAATCAGACCGAAGGTTAAATTCGGCACATTTATAGGTTCATACGGTTGGGCAGGTCAAAGCGTGAACCAAGCTAAAGCCTTGACATCTAACCTTAAGGTTGAAATGCTCGAACCGGTGTTGATCAAAGGTTATCCAAAAGATGACGACTTCAAATCTTTGGAGAATTTAGCCGAAAGTATTTTGAAAAAGCATGAAAGTTGTGAACACATAAAGTTATAAAAAATCAGGAGGTGGAGAAAATGGAAGAAAGAAAAATGCCTTTGATAGGCGACAAATTTCCGGAATTGGAGGTTCAAACGACGCACGGGAAGTTGAAACTCCCGGACGAGTTCAAGGGAAGATGGTTTGTGCTTTTCAGTCATCCGGCCGACTTTACACCGGTTTGTACGACGGAATTCGTGGCGTTTCAGGCGCGATACGAAGAATTTGAAAAACTCAATTGCGGTCTCATAGGACTGAGCATAGATCAGGTTTTCTCACACATCAAGTGGATCGAATGGATAAAAGCAAATCTCGACTACGATATAAAGTTCCCAGTAATAGCGGATGACACTGGAAAGGTGGCCAGCGAACTTGGAATAATCCATCCGGCCAAAGGAACTAACACCGTGAGAGCGGTCTTCATAGTCGATCCGCAAGGCATCATAAGGGCGATGTTGTATTATCCACAAGAACTCGGTAGAAATATGGATGAAATACTCAGAATGGTTAAAGCTTTACAATTAGCGGACGAAAAGGGCGTTGCGATCCCGGCAAATTGGCCGAACAACGAAATAGTGAAAGACGATGTGATAGTAGGTCCAGCTTCTTCTTTTGAAGAGGTAAAAGAAAGAGAAGAAGCGCAAGCAAAAGGAGAAATAGAATGTTTCGATTGGTGGCTTTGCCATAAAAAAGCTTGATTCAATCCAAAACGAGGAGGGTTAAGAAGATGACCAAAAAGAAACAGATTTACAAATGTGAAATTTGTGGAAACATCGTTGAAGTCTTGCACGAAGGAAAAGGAGAATTGGTCTGTTGTGGAGAACCGATGAAGTTGTACGAAGAAAAAACCGCGGATTCCGCTGTTGAAAAGCATGTGCCAGTTATAGAAAGAATGGGAGACAAGGTGAAGGTAAAAGTTGGTAGTGTGCCTCATCCGATGGAAGAAAAACATTACATAGAATGGATAGAACTCATCGTCGATGGAAAATCTTACAGACAATTTTTGAAACCCGGTGACGCTCCAGAGGCCATTTTCGATTTGAAGGTTTCGGACGATACCAAATTGGAAGCGAGGGAATACTGCTCTATTCACGGTTTGTGGAAGGGATGATGTAGATGAAATTAAGTGAAAAGATGGCCGAAGCTATAAACAAACAGATAAACGAGGAATTCTATTCGGCGTATCTTTACCTCGCAATGGCCGCTTATCTTGAATCTCAAAAGTTAAAGGGAGCGGCAAAATGGATGGAAATTCAGTATCAAGAAGAAATCGGACATGCGATGAAATTTTACGCTTACATGAATCAAAGAGGAGCCAGAGTGGTTTTGAAGGCGATAAAAGAACCTCAAAAAGAATGGAGTTCGATGTTGGAAGTTTTTGAAGACGCTTACAAACATGAACAATACATCACGTCCTTGATAAACGAATTGGCGAATTTGGCATCTCAAGAAAAAGATCACGCCACTTTGGCACTTTTACAATGGTTCATAAACGAACAGGTGGAAGAAGAGGCCAACACATCCGAAATAGTGGATAAGATAAACTTCGTTAAAAATTCTCCAAACGGCCTTTACATGCTTGATAGGGAACTGGGCCAACGCCCACAAACAACTACAAGTACAGAGGAGGAAAACGCATGAAGAAGATGACAGAAGAATTCTTGAAAGCGGCTTTCGCGGGTGAATCTCAAGCGCACATGAAATACAGCATATTCGCTGAAGAAGCGGAAAAAAAGGGATTAAAGAATTTGGCAAACATGTTCAAAGCGATCGCTTACGCCGAATACGTGCATGCGAGAAATCATCTCAAAGCTCTTGGTTTGATCGGAGATACAGTGGATAACATTCAAGCTGGTATAGATGGAGAGAGCTTTGAAATAGAAGAAATGTATCCTGTCTACAATAACACGGCGGAATTTCAAGGAGAAAAAGAAGCCGTGCGTTCCACGCATTTCGCTTTGGAAGCGGAAAAGATACATCAAAAGATGTACATGAAAGCGAAGGAACTCGTGGAAAAAGGCAAAGATTACGCCGCGGAAAAAGTCTTTATCTGTCCAGTTTGTGGTTACACGCATGAAGGTGGAGATCTTCCAGATAAATGCCCGGTTTGCGGAGCTCCAAAAGAGAAATTCGTGGAATTTTCCGCTTGAAGTTTTCTTGTACACAAATGGAATTTTGAATTTTGGCCGCCAATAGGGCGGCCTTGTCATTGAAGAGAGTTGGCATTCGGATGAATAAGTGCCATAATTGTATGTGAGGACACATTCTTATTTCAAGTTGTGTGTCAACTTTGTTAGAACTTATCTCTTTTTCTTTACTTTCATGTACAACGTGAATTTTTATGAAAAATTCGAAAAAATCCAAAAAGGTGAGAAAATGGCGAAAACGTTACTGAAATGGCCAGGTGGAAAACGATGGATAATTCCATTTTTAATCCCAATACTTGATAAATACAAAACGTTTCCAATTGTGGAACTTTTTGCTGGTGGAGCGGCTCTTTCGTTTTTTGTGGAAGCTAAAGAAGCGATTTTAAACGATAAAAATCCACACTTGATAAATTTTTATCGACAAATACAGCGTGGTGTTGACATATTTTCAGTTGGCGTGAACTTTGAGAATGATGAAAAGACATTTTACAACAACAGAGATATGTTCAACGAGTTAATAGCTCAAGGAAAGCAAGATACCCCGGAATCGGCTGCGTTGTTTTACTATCTCAACAAAACCGCTTACAACGGTCTTATGAGATTCAATGCCAAGGGTTTTTTCAACACACCTTTTGGGAGACACAAATCCATAAATTACACCTTCGATGTCGAAGCTTATCAAAGACTTTTTAAAAATTGGAAATTCACCAATGAAGATTTTGAAGATGTCAAGGTACCTTCGCAAGCGCTCGTTTACGCCGATCCTCCTTACGACGTGGAATTCACTCATTACAACGCCGGAGGTTTTGATTGGGGGGAACAGGTAAGATTGGTTAGATATTTACGCACACTTTCCAATCCAATGGTTTTATCAAATCAGGCGACTGAAAGGATCGTATCCTTGTACAAATCTTACGATTTCAAACTCACATTTGAAAAAGCGCCTCGTTTCATATCGTGCAAGAAGAGAGAAAAAGTTGAAGAGGTGATAGCTTACAGAAATATCTCATTGATTTGATTTCGAAGCTCCCATTTTACCTTTGGACATCACCTTTTCCATCACATAACCCTCAACGACGGCGTAAGCCATTATCATGATAACCGAAATCAGGATAAAAGGCCATCCTAAAAATCCCGCCGCGTATGGAATCCATGGAGTTTTTATCGCGAATGCTCCGATCATCGCTCCCACCACCGCTAATCTCGCACCCTTGTTCATAAAAGTTTTATACAACGGGAAAAGGATCCACAACGGCCCAACTATCAAAGTTCCCAAAAGTGCTCCAGATATCACACCTTTGATTCCGGTTTCCTTTCCCATAAGACGCTGAACCATTTTTGGAGAGAGGAAAACGGAAAGAAATCCTGAAAACAGGGTTACGCAGAGAAAGATCGGTAACATTTGAACCAAGAGCCGAATTCCTTCGAGAAATGCACCCGTGGTTTTGCTTGGATACACGAAGAACAACGCCACATATGCTATGGCTATGCTTATCTCAAACCAATGTTTTTTGAACAGATTTCTCATGAAACTCACTCACCTTTCATCCTTTACAGCTTTAAACGTTAAAATCACACGATTTTCAGTACCAACGCGGTGGAAATTCCTATGATTATCGCTCCTATGAATGCCAATATGTTTCTGGTAAGTGTGAATCGTTTTCCAAAGATCGACACTTCATAAGGAATTGTCACAAAACCCACCATCACCCAAGCGTTCAAAAATATCGCCACGGCGGTGATGGTGGCCCCCTTTTTCAAAAGAATGGCTCCGAGCGGATAAGCTGAAGATACCGGTCCCATGACCACAGTTCCCAAAAATGCCGAACTGAAAATCGATAAAATTCCTTTTCCACTTCCAACAACTTGAACGACCATTTCTTTTGGAACAAACTTATCGAAAAGTCCGACCAACAAAAAGATCGATATCAACATGGGGAGCTGTTTCAAAAATTGAACACCAGCCTTTTTTGCGGCCTTTTTGCCACCGTTTTTGTTCTTTTTAAAAGCGTAAATATAGCTCAAAACGACTATAATTCCGTAAACGACAGCTCCCCATAAGTTCATGGCATATCCTCCTCAATCTCCGAGCTTTCTCTCGATCTCCGAAATCCTGGATTTCAGATCTGCTATTTGACGTCTGAGATCCACATTTTCCTTTTTAAGTCTTTCTATTTCTTCGTTTTCATCGCCACTTTTTGAATGTTCTTCGGATGCGACTTCTTCGTGTACCACTATTTTTGAATTCAAATACTCTTCCAAAACATCTCTTACCTTTCCGTACGCGCCGGTTATCGGCTTGATACCGTAGTCTGCGAAATACTGTTGAGCCTTTGGACCCATGCCTCCAGTGATTATGACGTCTATTCCTTTTTCCTTCATGAAAGATGGTAGATCTCCAGGATTGTGCTCATCTGCCATTGGATTTGGGATGTTACTCACGTTCTTGACTTCGTTGCCTTCAACGTCAACGATAACGTAATATGGGCAATGACCGAAATGATAACTCATCACGCTTTCCAAGCCATTTGGTTCATCGGCCGTAAAACATATTTTCATTCTTAATTACCTCCTTCTTTCTGAATCGTTTGGTCTATTTTTGAAACCAGATTCTCCATGAATTTCAAATTCTCTTTCACGTTATACACCCAGCGTTGTAGATATCGTTTCCCTTCATCGGTTATGGAGTACATCCTTCTTGAAGGGCCACTGTCTTCTATTTCCCATTTCGATTTTATCAGTCCACCATTTTCCATATCTCTTAGCAATCTGTACACAACGGCGTAAGGAACTGAGTCTGGCTTAATACCCAATGTTTGTAATTTTTCAACCAACGAATATCCGTAAGAAGATTCCTTTAACAACAAACTCAACAACGATGCCATGAGAATATTTCCGCTTTTGAATCCCATTCTTGCGCATTTCGATTTTTTCATCTCTTCCAACCTCCGGAGGTATTATACATATATATGTACATTTTGTCAATAGGTATTTTTTGTAATTAAAAAAATCAGCTTTTGATTTGAAAATATAGACGATCGGTGAATCGGCGCGAAGTTGTTTTAGAAAAAAAGAAATTGTATACTCCTAATTGTGCCTTAACTTTACAGCGTCAACGGGATCCATTGAATAAACACCGTCTTTGTCAATAGATCAAGACTACAATGACGTTGAAAACACTTTATGTTCAACGCTCTTGATTTTTTGTAGAATAAAAAACTGATGAAGAGGTGATAGCAGGTGAAGGTAGGTGTTGTCCAATTCAAACCCACACTTTTTGAAGTTGAAGAAAATTTGAACAAAGCCTTGAAGCTGGTCGAGAATTTTCAAGGAGATCTCCTGATTTTCCCGGAATTGGCCTTTAGCGGATATCTTTTCACATCAAAAAAAGAATTGGAGAAAGTCACTTCCTTCAACGACAAGGTGGAAGAGAAGTTGAAGAACTTCTCCGCACGGAAATCATGTGCTGTTGTCTTTGGATACGTGGAGAAAGAAGGAAAAGATTTTTACAATTCATCTATGATCGTATTTCCAAGTGGAAAAAAACGTGTTTACAGAAAGACCCATCTTTTTTTCGAAGAAAAACTTCTCTTTTCACCTGGAAACACAGGCTTTTTCGTTGAAGAATTTAAAGGGGTAAAAATCGGATTGGCCATTTGCTTTGATTGGTTTTTTCCCGAAAGTTTCAGGACGTTGGCCCTTTTGGGGGCTGATATCATAGCTCACAGTGCAAATTTAGTCATGCCGTATTGTCAAAACTCAAATATTTACGCTTCTTTGCAAAACAAGGTATACATAGCAACCGCTAACAGATGGGGAAAGGACGAAAAAAATGGAAAATCCTTAGAATTCACCGGACAAAGTCAGATCACTTCTCCAAATGGAGAACTGTTGGCACGCGCTCCTCGTGCATCTGATACGATTCTTGAAGTAGAAGTAGATCCTTCGCTTTCGAGAGACAAGCATCTGAACCGTTTAAACGATATTTTTGAAGATAGGAATCCGAAATTTTACATGAATTGAAGTTCGATAGTGCCATGTTTTTTCTGATAAAATGAAGTTTGATCTTTCAAAGTTAGTCGACGTATAATATTTAGCTCGTGCCGATGCGAAATTTAGAAAAGCTGAAAATACAAGTGAATGGAGTGATAAATCGTAAACATTTATCAAGTTTCCATGTATTCGTCTCCACGAAATGTGAAATTCGAAATCGAAGAGGGAAAAACGTACTCTTTGATAAAATTCAAAAGTCCCAAGCCATCTGGAGATGATGTTGTGGATAGCGCGAAAGCCCTTTTCTTTCGCGCGGGAGATGATCCTAAGGAAGCGCTGATATTCGTTCATGGAACGGGTCAAAAGAATTTTGAGCATCTTAAATATTATCCCAAATTCTTTTCCAATCGTGGAATAACGACTTTGATGCCCGTTTTGCCCTATCATTTTGATAGAACTCCAAATGGTAAAAAGAGCGGGATCGCCTTTATAAAGGGAACGGATGTGGAATTGGCTCAGCGCTTCGACCAAGCCGTTAGCGACATCTTGGTGTGCGTCGACTTTCTCAGGGACAATGGTTTTGAGAAGATAAACATCATGGGATTCAGTTTCGGGGGAATGATTTCCACTATAGCGATGGCCATAGATAAGAGAATAAAAAAGGGAATCTTCGTGGTCACGGGTGGAAATTACGAGTACATCACGTGGAAAAGTGTCGCCACAAAAATACTTCGGGTTTCATATGAGGAAAACAAAGAGTGTAACCCTCATGAATGTGCCCTCAAGCACGCTATTTTTGATAGGGCGGCGAATAATTTTCATTCTTTAGAAGATCTCAAAGATATGCCGATTTGTTTCACGTACGATCCCTCAATATTCGCACATCTTATTCCTCCAAGAAAGACGTTGTTTTTCAAAGCCGCTTTCGATCCTTTTATCCCATCGGATTCTTCTGACGATCTTTGGAGAAGACTTGGAAAACCGAAAAGATACGTTCTTCCATCCGGCCATCTGAGCGCTCATTTGATATTCAAAAGATTCATAGCGAAAAAGAGTTTGGATTTTCTCAAAAACGATTAAAATTCAAGATAAAATTCAAGCGCTTTCCCAAGAAACATTTCAGGTTCAACGACTCCAATTGGAGTTTTCATTTTAATTCCGATCCCAAGTGAAAGTTTGAAATTGTCAAGAGAAAAGTTTTCATCGCTTAAAAAGGCCACCTGCGAGATGAACTCAGGTGTTAAAAACGTCAACTTTGGAGATTTTGAGATTTTCAGAGAAGACGTTAAAGGAATACCCAATTTTTCTTCCCAAAGAGACATGAATGTGGCCGAGAAATTCCTTAAGTTATATCCTTTTAAGTTGTTCGTTTGTCCAAAGTAACGTTTGAACATAAACGGAGTGTTCGCACCGTTGAAAACGGAATACGATCTTGTTAAAAGGTAAATTTGAGCTATCATCCTATAATAATTTTCAACATTCAGGCTCGCAGTTGTGTAATCGATATTCAGGCCGTGTTCCAAATTCACATTCCATTCCCAATAGCTTCGATTTTGTGAATCGGCAAGGTTACGAACGTGATTTAACGTGAAGGACACGAATTTCACGTTTGTACTTTTTCCCAAATTGGTAGTTGAAGTGCTGTTTTTGTCTTCGTAGGTGAGCATGATTTTGTTCGTTTTCCATTTGTATCCAATTCCAAATTCAAAGCTTTGTCGATCGTAAAAGAAGGCTTGCGCTGGCATCTGCCACCACAGACCTTTCAAGTTAGAGTACTCCAACTTGAGTGCGAAAGATGTGCCGAATAGCGATGAGGAATCCACTCCAAGACTGTAACCACCCCATAGTAGTTTGAAAGGAGAAATGTTGAAAAGTCTCACACTTCCGTAAGCTCTTAGCCCAAGTCCAAAGACATCGTTATTTTGAACACCTATGCCTTTTTCCAAATCCATCAACGGGAAAAGATGCGGATTTTCTTTTAGATTCACAACGAGAACGTAATCATCTCCTGTCGCTTTCAAACTCATGTAAACATCCGAAAAAAGTCCGGAACTCAACAAAGCGTTCTGACCTCTTTCCAAGGCATCTATGTTCAAATTCATGTTTTTCTTGTATCCCAACAGGTTAAGAACAACGAATTTTTGAGTTTGAATGTTTCCGTTTATCTCGACTTTTACGATACGATCTTTTGCAAATGAAAAAATGGAAAGACACAAAGAAAACACAAAAAGGACAACGACGTACCTTTTCATTTTTTGTGCTCCTTTTCAAGGATTTTGTTCACCATTTCAGCAGCTTCATCGAAGGCCTGCTGAGGGCTTTCAACGTTCTGTTTTACCTTTTGAATGGCATCGTAGAGTATATGTCTTATTTGGATGATATCCACGTTAACCGGACGTGGCCTGGCGTAAGGAATGGAATCCACCGCAACCTTTAATTGGGGGTATTTTTTCCATATCAGTCTTATCTCAAGGGAGTTAAGGGCGGATTTTCTGACCGGCAAATATCCCGTGTTTTCGTACCAATACAAGGTGTTTTTGGTATTTGTCATCCATTTGATGAATTCCCAAGCGGCTTTTTGTTTTTCAGGTGAGGTTCCCACAGGTATGGCCAGTGATCCTCCTCCCAAAGTTGTGACAGTTGCCTTATGTGAAGGAAGCATCGCCACACCCAAATCCCAGGGAAGATTATCAAGAGCGTATCTTATTCCACCACTAGTCATCGGTCCCATGGCTATCTTTCCCATCATGAACGCTTGGACACCTTCTTGGTAATCCATGTCGCGAGGAGATATGCCAATATCGAACCAGCTTTTCCATTCTTTAAGCGCCTGAACCGCGGCGGGTTGGTTTATGACGCACTTGGTCATATCATCGTTGAAAATTCTTCCTTTGTTTTGCCATATCAGCGGTTCGAATTCGTAAAACGCCGTGCTTTGACCGTTTACTCCCCAAAAAAGTCCGTATTGACTTGGACGGGAAGTGGAATTATTCCTTACGGTGAGTTTTTTGGCCATTTGAACCATTTCGTTCCAATTTCTCGGAGGCTTATCTGGATTCAATCCAGCTTTTCGAAAAAGATCTTTGTTGTAAAAAAGCATAAGGCAACTTATGTTGAAGGGAATCGCGTAGACATGATGATCTATCACAACCGTTTTCCAAAAGACGTTTACGAAATCATCTTTAAAAGAAGGAGTTTGGTTGACGAATTTTGAGAGATCTGTCAGTTGAGAGTTAGCGGTGAATATTCTTAAGTGTTCTATGTTCAATTGCACAATATCTGGTATTCTGTGCGAAAGAAATGCCGCTTTGAGTTTGGTAACCATTTGATCGTAATTGCCCTGATATATCGCCATCACATGAATGCTTGGATGTGTGGCGTTGAATTCGGATACGAGTTCATCCAACGCCGGTTTTTGGTAGTCGGCCATGGAGTGCCAAAAAACAAGTGTTACTTTTGAAATACCCATCGACAAGACTAAAACGATCAACAAGATGAAAACAACGCCTTTTTTCACATTCATCACCCCTTTAATCCTGTTAAAGTTATGCTCTTTATGAAATGCTTTTGTGCAAAGAAATAAACGATTAGAATCGGCAAAGTCGCCACTATCGTGCCCGCCATGAATTGTCCCCATTGAATTCCCCCCTGTGTTCTGAACATGGCCAATCCAAGTTGAACCGTTCTCATATTTGGAACGTTTACCACCAACAAAGGCCAAAAATAACCGTTCCATGACCACATGAAAGAGAAAACGGCAATGGTGGAAATGGCCGGTTTTGATAGGGGAATGAAGATCTTAGTCAGTATTTGAATTTGGTTACATCCATCTATGATAGCCGCGTCTTCCAAATCCTTGGGAATCGTCAGGAAAAATTGTCTCATGAAGAATACGCTGACGGCTGTGGACGCGTACGGAAGTATTAAACCTTCGTAGGTGTTTATCCATCCTAATTTTGCCACAATGAGATATTGTGGGATCATGAGAAGCTGAGAGGGTATCATCATCGTTGCCAGTATCGAATAAAAAGTTAGTTTTTTCCCCTTGAAATTCATCCTGGAAAAGGCGTACGCTCCGAGAACGGCCGTGATGATTTGAAACAACGTGGTTGCGGACGCCACAATGAAACTGTTTAGCATGTACCTGGCAAATGGAATTTTGGAAAAAATGGCGACGTAATTGTCAAAAGTTGGATGAGATGGAAAGAGAGAAAATGGATTTCTAAACACCTCTTTCAAACTTTTGAATGAGGTGGAAAAAGCCCAAAAGAACGGGAAAAGCATGATAACGGCTCCGAAAATCAAAGTCACGTGTTTAAGCAACGTTACAATCTTCATCTTACTCATAGTTCACCCTTCGTTCCAAAAATTTGAATTGAGAGATCGTTGCCAAGAGGATTATACCCATCAACAGAAATGCGACGGCCATGGCGTAACCCATTCTGTAATACGAAAAAGCCTGCCTGTATATGTAGAACACGATCACAGACGTGGTGTTGAGGGGCCCACCAGAAGGCGTCATAACCTGAACGGGTCCAAATACTTGGAAAGAAGATATCGTGAACATTATCAAGAGAAAAAATGTGGAAGGAGATAAAAGTGGTAAGGTTATGTACCAGAATTTCTTCATTTTATTCGCCCCATCTAAGGAAGCGGCTTCGTAATAAGAATCGGATATCGATTGGAGACCCGCCAAATAGATGACGGTCGCATATCCAACATTTTGCCATATTCCCAACAAGATGATGACAACCAACGCCAAACTTGGACCTTTGAGAAATGTTGGAAGATCGATCCCGAAGTTGTTGAAAAACATCTGACATATTCCAGTTGGGTTTGTGAACCACGCGACACCTTGAAATCCCATTTTTTCCAGTACGTGATTCGCTATTCCCATTTGATTTTCGAAGATCCAGTTGAAACCCATGGCAGCGGCTATGGGAGAAGTCACAACTGGCATGAAATATATCATCCTGTATACGCTTACACCTTTCATCCTCTTGTCTTTGAGTAAAAGGGCAAAAAGCAATCCGAAAATGAGTGAAAAAGGTAACACGCCTATCACGTAATAGAAAGTGTAAAGAAGGGAATTCCAAAATTGTCGTGAACTGAGCGCGCTCAAGTAATTTTGAATTCCCAAAAAAGAAGGTGGCGATGACATGTCCCACGAGTAAAAACTCATCATGAATGCGTACGCGAGCGGGAAAAAGACGAATATGGTCATCACCACGAGAATTGGACTCACAAAAAGATAAGCCTTTACGTCGTTCAAGTTTTTCTTGTTCATGATCTCTTACATTTTCTTATCTTCATCGTAAAGATGGCACGCCACCATTCTTCCGTTATGTTCCACCAACTTCGGTTCTTCGATGGAACATATTTCCTTTGCGTAAGGGCAACGGGTATGAAACCTACATCCACTTGGAATGTTTATGGGAGAAGGTATTTCACCTTTTGGAACTATTTTCTCGCGCTTCAACTTCGGATCTGGAACCGGAACGGCACCCATGAGGATTTTTGTGTAAGGATGAAGGGGTTCTTGAAAGAGATCGTACGTTTTCGCTATCTCGACGATCTTTCCCAAATACATGACGGCTATCCTATCACATATGTACTTCGCACTCGCCAAGTCGTGGGTGATGAATAGATAGGTTAAACCAAACTCCTCTTTGATGTCGATCATCAATTTCAATATCTGGGATCTAACGGAAACGTCCAACATGGCCGTGGCTTCATCCGCTACTATGAATTTTGGATTTGTCACGATGGCCCTGGCTATGACAACACGTTGACGTTGTCCACCGGAGAGTTGACGGGGAAATCTATGGTAAAATTCCTCGGCCGGTATGAGATTGACCTTTTCGAAAAGGGAAAGCACCTTCTCCTTTCTTTCGGCTGGGGTACCAATTTTGTGAATTTCCAAAGGATGGGATACGGCCTTGCCTATTCTCATGTAAGGGTTAAGGGAAGCCATCGGATCTTGAAATATCATTTGAAAATCCTTTCTTGCCCTTCTCAATTTCTCCTTTGAAAGTTTTGAAATGTCAGTTCCATCGAACAATATCCTACCGCTTGTGGGTTCTATGAGTCTTATTATCACCCTTCCCGTTGTCGTTTTTCCACTGCCGGATTCACCGACGAGGCCAAGCGTTTCACCCTTCTTTATCTCAAAAGATATGTCGTCGATCGCCTTAACGGTGGGTCTTTCTTTCTTTAAAAGCGCTTGAGTCCAGGGTATTTTAAGGGGAAAATACTTTTTCAAATGTTCAACTTTCAACAGCGCTTGACTTGTTTTCGTCTCTTGCATTTTCTTCACCTCGATATAACCAACATTTCACTTTTCTTCCCTTCACTTCGAAAGTTGGAGGCGTTTTCGATTTGCATATATCTTTAGCGTAAGGACATCTAGGCCAATACCTACATCCTTGCGGAGGATTTTTCAAATCTGGAAGACTTCCAGGAATGAATCGAAGCTCCCGATCTTCGAGTTTGACGTTTGGTATGGATTCAAGCAAAGCCTTCGTGTAAGGATGAAGGGGTTCTTCGTAGATGGAGTAAACATCCCCTTCTTCTACCAGATGGCCGGCGTACATGACTATAACTTTATCCACAAGCTCCGCCACAACTCCAAGATCGTGAGTTATAAGAATCATGGACATGTTTTTGCTCTTTTTCAAATCCCTTAGCACTTGCAAAATCTGTTCTTGAACGACGACGTCCAAAGAAGTTGTGGGTTCATCCGCGATCAAGATAGAAGGTTTCAAAGCTATGGCAAGGGCTATCATGGCGCGTTGACGCATTCCACCACTGAACTCAAACGGAAAATTGTCCAAACGTGAAGCATCTATGCCGACGGATTTCAAAGCTTCGGCCGCTATCTTGCGCATCTCCTCTTCACCCATTTTTGGATAATGGGCACGTATCAATTCGAAGAAATGATCTCTTATGCGCATGATCGGATCCAAAGAAGTCATGGGATCCTGAAAGATCATGGAAATGTCTTTTCCCCTTATTTTTCGGAGTTCTTCGTTGGATATCTTTGAAAGATCTTTTCCTTTAAACAAGATGTGTCCGGATATTCTTGCATTCGGCGGAAGAAGCCTTAAAATGGCCGTACCGGTCGTGGATTTTCCGCAGCCTGATTCTCCAACAAGTCCTATCGTTTCACGCGAATTCACGCTGAATGATATGTCATCCACCGCTTTGACAGTTCCATTTCTCGTCAGATAATCTATGCTCAGATTCTTTATCTCCAAAATGGCCATCTCGATCACCGCTTTTCTCCAATATTGGGATTTAGATATTCGTCCATGCCTTCGGCGAACATGCTGAATCCTAACACCAACAGGATGATGGCTATTCCGGGAAAGACGACCATCCACCAATCGTTTTGCAACAAAAATTGTTGTCCCTTTGCCAAATCGTAGCCCCAATCTGGTACGGGTGGAGCTATTCCAAGTCCCAAGAAACTCAAGCCTGCTTCGGTCATAACCGCATCCGCTATGTTCATGGAAAGCACGACTATGGTTGAAGGCAGCACGTTAGGCAGGATGTACTTACCTATTATCGTCATGTTCTTAGCCCCTATGGATCTGGCACCTTCAACGTAAAGTTCTGATTTTATAGTGCTTACCTGACTCCTTATAACACGATAATAAGTGGGAATGTAAACGACGGCTATCGAAAGGGCTATGTTCAGTACACCCGGTCCGAGCATGGCGGCTATCGCTATGGCCAATATCAGTCCTGGAAAAGTGTAGACGGAATCCATTATCATCGTGACAATTCTATCCGTGGCACCTCCAACGTATCCAACGAAAAGGCCAGTCGGTATTCCCACGAACGCCGCTATCGAGGTGGCTATAACCGCTATGATCAGAGCCATTCTTGAACCCCAGATGAAACGACTGAAAACGTCGTAACCGAGGTTATCTGTTCCCATTAAATGTCCCCATTGTGGAGCCAACAAGGGCGCTCCCGAGGGTTTAACGGGACTGTAGGGGGATATGAACGGTGCGAATATGGCTAAAAATATGAAAAAGCTGAGAAGCAAAAGACCTATAAAGGCCAACACGCCGGAGGAATCTCCCATCAATTGGCGAAATCCTCGACCTATTCTTGAACTTATCATTTGATTAGTGTATTTCATCAGTACCTCACCCGCGGGTCTACCCACGCATTTATGATGTCAACCAATATACTGACTATCGCAACGAAAATGGCGAAAAACACGATTGCGCCCTGAATTGCGGGAAAATCCCTGTAACTTATACGTGTTATAAGGTAACTCCCTATGCCTGGCCATGAGAAGGTCGTCTCCGTTAAAACCGCCCCTGCAAGAAGAAGGGCGAATTCCAAACCCATTATGGTCAAAATAGGTGCCATGGCGTTTTTCAAGGCGTGTTTAAAAAGAACTTTTTTCTCAGAAGCTCCCCTTGCGCGAGCGGCCACAACGTATTGGCTGGATAGCGAAAGCAAGACATTTGATCTCACCATTCTTACGAATATACTTGAGATGACCACTCCCAAGGCGATGGAAGGTAAGACGAGATGCTTGAGCGTGTCCAAAAGCACATCCCATTGAAAGTTCAAAATAGAATCTATGACGTACAAGCCGGTGTAAATATGGTTTGGTATCATGAACGGTGAAGATCTCCCAGATACCGGTAGCCAATGTAACCACACGCCGAAGATAAGCTGAAGCATTATACCAAACCAGAAAACGGGAAAGGAGTAAACGAAAATGGAATAAACTCGTGCCGCTACGTCTAACGTTTTTCCAAAATGATAAGCGCCGTAAGTTCCAAAGAATATACCTATAGCCACGGCGACGATCATGGAGAAGATGGTCAACTCCAAAGTGGCAGGGAATTTTTGCATAAGCTCTTGAATTACCGGAAGGCCAGTGTAAGCTGAAGTACCAAAATTTCCTCTGGCTATGTCTTTCAAATAATCCCAATATTGAACTATTATCGGCTTATCCAAACCCATTTGATGTTCCATAGCCTTTATGACCTGTGGAGGCGCTTTTGGACCTAACAAAGCCATCACCGGATTCCCAGGTAAAACCCTTAAAACGAAGAAAATTATGGTCAGTATTATGAGTACCATGGGTACGGCCAAGAATATCCTTGTTATTACGTAAGTTTTCAAACGCTTCACCCCTTTTAAAAAAGGCTGGGCGTTTCACCCAGCCCCTTTCAATCGATGAAATTATTTTTTGTAAAGAAGGTAATATCTGAATATTTGAACAGGATCCATAAGTATTCCACCGATGTTTGGTTTTGCGACCACTTGTTGTTCGCCTTGGAAAAGAGGAACATATGGAGCTTCTTTTGCCATTATGTCTTGAACGGCACTGTAAAGGGCTGTTCTACCGGGTATGTCACTGAGCAGCCTGGCATCGAGCAACAACTGATCGACCGTTTTATTCGAATAGTACGAACCCATCGATGGACTTGCCTCTGTTTCCAAGAATGGCCACATGTAATCGTCTGGATCGAAGTAATCCGGATACCATCCAAGAAGGAACATGCCCATAACGCCTTTCGTCCAATAGTCGATGTAAGTGGCCCATTCGGCGTATTTAACCTCACATTTTACGAGTCCGGTAGCTTCAAGGTTGTTCTTTATGGTCAACGCCAAGTCGGATTCGGTTGAACCGTAATGACTTGGAGTGTACCACAAGGAGATCTTCAGCGGATTATCCTTCGAGTAGCCAAGGGATTTGAGAATTTCAATAGCCTTTGCCGGATCGTATTTCGGCATTACGTTCTTGTGACCCCACATGCCATCTGGAATGAGCGTGTAAAGAGGCACAACTTGAGATTTGAAGATCTCTGTGGAAATTTGTTTTCTGTTGATGGCGTAGGAAATGGCTTGTCTGACTTTTGGATTGTCAAACGGTTTCACGTTAACGTCGAAAACAACTTCTCTTATGAACGGGCTCTTTCCAACGTAAGCTTTGAAATGAGGATTGTTCTTTATCTGAGCGAATTGCTGTGGAAGCAGTGTTCTGTAAGCGACGTCTATTTCACCGTTTAACAAAGCCATGTACAGGTTGTTAGCGGCTCTGTAGATCTTTATAAGAATAATGGGTGTTTTAGCTGGTTTTCCATAGTAGTTCGGATTTCTTCTGAGCTCCACTTCTTGTCCCCTTACGAGTTTGGTGATCATGTAAGGACCACTCGCCACAGGTAAGCCGTTGTAAACCTTATCAGCAGGATAAACTTTGGGATCTACGGGGTAAGAAACGGTGAAAGCGAGAATGTTTATGAAAGGCGCAAAAGGATATTTCAGGTGGATTTCAAACGTTAGATCGTCCAGCACCTTTACATCTTTTACAACATCCGCCAGCAGGAAAGAAGGATTTTGTTTTAGCCTTATCACCCTGTCGATCGAAAATTTGAAAGCCTGAGCGTTTATCGGATCGCCGTTGGAGAATTTCAGACCGCTCTTGAGATGGAACGTGTAAGTCAATCCGTCTGGAGAAATTTCCCAGCTTTTGGCCAAAGCCGGTACTATTTTCGTCGTTCCGGGAATGTATTCCACCAATCCCGTCATGACGTTTTGCAAAATGTTGTCCGAAAAGTACTCGTAAGCCTTCGCTGGGTCCAATGACGTTAACTTGTCCGTTGTACCAACTATGACGTAATCTTTAGCCGAAATGGCGAACATCGACACCGTTGAGATCAGCAAAATCAAGGCCAGCGCAAAAATGGTATACCTTTTCAAAAAGAACACCCCCTTCTAAAATTATGTGTGATGATAACAAATCACACAAACAATTTTAACATCATAAAGTTGAAGTGTCAAGAGGAGCATAATAGCGGTAATATTACTATTTTATTCATTTTAAAAACACATGTTTTTTACTTATACGTCTATACGTCAACTTTTCGAGTAAAGTTACTATACTCACATTGTGCGTCAACTTTACAAGCCAATGGCATTTATCAAATAAACATCGCT
>CAZCZS010000028.1:0-20566 GCA_964503355.1 uncultured Mesoaciditoga sp. | reverse complement strand
TCGCTTTTTCGACACATCCTGTGTCTTACAGCCTCACTTTTGTGAACTTTTGGATAGCGAGCTCATATGCCTTGATGAAAACTTCAAGGGAGGTTTAAAACGTTAAAGTTAGTGTGTTCAAATTAATTTTACACGAGGTGTTGTCGGTTTTTCAATCTTTATGCCTTTTTCAATGACCTTTGTTACATCCCAATCTTTTTTCGTTACTTTCGTGCACAACATGAGTGAAGTGAAAAAATTTACTCGATCCCCACGGACTACTTACAAAAATAGATTCGAAACGTTTTTTGATCTACGTTTCCCAATCGCCAAAATTCAATTTAAACGTCAAGATTTTAAACTCTCGTCCAAGCTTCCATCCGGCAACATCCAATCAGGATGGTATTCCCCCTTCTCTTCCATTTGATATCTAACACAAGCTTTCCAATTTCCCATGCAGTAATTTTTTACCCACTTTTCGTCTATTCTATTGGCTTCGTAAAATCTCCTCATGGGACAAACGGGGTACCATTTGCACGTTTTTTTCATGAATATTCTCCTTCAATTTTCTCATCAAGAACCGTCAAACAACGTTTTCTTTTTCAAGAGAGAATCTGAAATAATCGTATTTTTCGCTTTTCACAAAAACGGGATTTCTCATCACAAATGAATCTTCAAAAAGTGGCGACTTCAAAACCACTGTGTGAAATTCTCCTCTTTCTCCCAATGGATCGACATTTGGATTTTCAAATGCGAATTTCTTAACGTCATCATAAGATTCGAATTTGTAACCCAGCCAATCTTTCTCAAACTTGGAAGTGTCAACGGCAATTATAGAATATTCAAAACCATCTTTTACCATATCCTCTGCAAGATTCATGCTTTTTTTACCGTAAATCGGTTCTAAAGCTACGACGTCTGCACTTTGAGCGAGACGATTTACCCAATTGAAATGTTCTTCAAGGAAGATATCCCCACCTACGATAAAAGAGACGTTCAGAGAAGCTATGAATTTGCCAAGTTCATCATTTCCCTTCTTCATATCGAATATCAAAAGTTCTTTTTTCATCGAATCTGCCAGCGTTTTAAGGCTTTCGATGTTTTCGTAATGCGGTGATGTACCAAAAGTTGTCTTTAAAAGTAAAAGATACGGGATATCTATTCCAGATTTTTGAGCGAGGTAAACGGCATATAAACCGTCTTTTCCGCCTGAGAAAAATGCTATACCTTTCAAAATCGATCACCCTTTCGAAAAAAACCAACTTTTTGTAGAGCTTCAAATAGCATGTCATTTTCCCTTTTCGTTCTTATCGCAATTCTTATCGTTTGCTCGAGTCCGAAAGATTCACAATTTCTAACGTGTATTCCTAAGGCATCAAGTTCTTTTTGAATTTTTTTCGCGTTTTCAACTTTTAACGTGCCGAAATTAGCATCCGTTTTCATGCCGAGCTTCAGAAATCTTTCGCGTTCTTTCCATATCAATGGCATGGTCCTTTTGAGATGATCTTTATCATCTTCAACAAGGAATTTTATAAATTCGTAGCCGCATGCACCTATTCCCCAGGGCATTCTGTACTTCAAAAATTCTTCCCGCCATTTAGAATTTTCAACTTCCACATATCCAATCCTTATTCCCGGCATACCATACGATTTCGTAAAGCTGTGAATTTTTATAGTTCTCGAAGTACCAATTTCAAATGGTTCTTTGACAAAATCCATAAAAGCTTCATCTACAACAACGGTAACTCCTACGTTTTCCACATCTTCGATCCATTTTTTCGTTTCAGCCGGTGCGCAGAGTCCTGTGGGATTGTTTGGATTTGAAAAGATCAAAACGGTCTTTCTTCCATTCAAAGCGAGTTTTCTTGAAAGTTCAAAGGCGTTGGACAATGAATTTCGAATGAGATGGATTTTTGATGCTCTGAACGTGGCCACCCTTTTCAGCTCTCCGTAAGATGGAACTGGAATTACAACATCTGCCTCATC
Organism: uncultured Mesoaciditoga sp.; assembly: GCA_964503355.1. Lineage (GTDB taxonomy): Bacteria > Thermotogota > Thermotogae > Mesoaciditogales > Mesoaciditogaceae > Mesoaciditoga. The sequence goes on along the minus strand of CAZCZS010000028.1, from coordinate 18,601 downwards.
CATAAAGGTGAATCCGATTATGTGGAAGGCTTCAGTTGCACCAGCAAGAATGACGGTATCTTCTCCGTAAATTTTTTTGAATTTTTCCTCAATCCATTCAACATGATTGTACCGCGATAGAGATTTATCACATGCCGAAATGAATTTCCCTTTCCACGCAGGCGCATAAGGATTTATCGATATCGAAAAATCTACAAGATCTTCTCTCGGTGTTCCTCCGTGAAGTTCCATTATCTCACCATCACGATCGACAAAAATACGAGTATCAAGATTGAAACGACAAAGAGCTCCGCTTTCAATCCACGCGAAATATCCGTTAACGTTGGTTCTTTACCCTCGAAACGGTAAACTCCCTTTTTCTCAAACCAAACATTCAAAACACCGCTAAGTGCACTCATTGGATACGTAGCGTTGATCTTCAGGGAACCATATCTTTCCACCGATTTGAAGGCCCTCTGCGGTGAAAGCACGATGAATATGAGGGCGGTTATCCTCGCTGGAATGAAGTTGAGAACATCGTCCGCTCTCGCCGAAGGTTTTCCAAACCACTCAAATTCTTTCGTTCTGTAACCAACAACAGCATCTAACGTGTTGACAACCCTGTAGATAACAGCCCCTCCAAGTCCGAATAACGCGTAGTAGAAAAATGGGCCGGTAATGGAATCTGATGTGTTTTCCGATAAACTCTCAAGTGCCGCGGAAATAAGGTGTGGTCTGTCAAGTTTTGATACGTCTCTGCTTACAATCATCGAAACGGATTTTCTCATTTGTTCGATGTCTTTCGAAGAGCATTTAGCCACATGTTCGTACAGGGCCCTTATCGAAAAAGTAGACTTGAAAAGGAAGAGTTGAAGTGTTATGCCGATAAGTGTCTTCGTTGACGTGGCAAAAAAGGCGATCGAAAGCCACACCGCAAGATCTGCCGCTAAAAGTAGCAATCCCAGCGAAAATCTCACGCTCTTGTAGCTGGAGTAAGCATCGAAAAGTTTGACTATTTTTCCCATCCACACGACAGGGTGAACGACGTTCGGCCATTCCCCAAACACCAAGTCGATGACAATTGCCCCGACGAAAACGATGATGTTGGGATTGAAGAGGCTCAAAGTCCAATCTTCCTTTCGATTTTGGAAACATCCACATTCTTTTCAAAAAAACGTGTAAATCTGTCTATTTCTTCAAAAATTGTCCATTTCTCGATCTTTTTCGGTGCAAGCTTCTTTCTCACTCTTATTGAATTCAGAAAAGCTTCCGTAAAATCAAAATTTTGAAAAAGACCATGAAAGTACGTTCCCATGACTCTTCCTTCAATTGCGCCATCAAATCGTTTTACCTTTTTGGAGTTAGATTCTAAAACAGTTGCGAACGGAATAGACGAACTTTTTCTAACACTCACACCGTGATGAATCTCATACCCCTCTATTTCGAATTTTTCGTTTCCGACTGTTGTGATACCCCTAATCTTTGATACGATTTTCATTGGATCGAAATGTGTCTTAACATGAAGAAGTCCCAATCCTCTGATCTTCTTCCCATTTTCCTCCATTTCTTCTCCCAACATCTGATATCCTCCGCATATTCCTATGATCGTGCTTCCGTGTCTTAGCGCTTTTTTTATCTCTTCTCCCAGCCCTCTTTTCACCATCCATTCGTAGTCGGAGATGGTGTTTTTCGTTCCTGGTAGAATCACGATATCAGCGATTAGGGGGCCCTTGTCTACAAATCGCATGGTTGAGTTCCAAGAAAGCGGATCGAGATCATCAAAATTTGAAATATGCGGAAATTTGATCACTTCTATCAAGAGATCCTCTTTAGATTTAGGGCCTTTCCATTCGATCATGGAATCCTCTTGGGGAAGTTTGTGTTTTACATAGGGCATTGTGCCAAAAAAATCGAAGGAATATTTTTTGGCAAGCGACGAGGGGTATTTCCCAAGAAGAGAGGGATCACCTCTGAATTTGTTAAGAATGTAGCCGATGACGAGTTTTCTTTCATCTTGTTCGAGAAGTTCCATGGTTCCAACCACTTGGGCAAAAGAACCACCTTTTTCGATGTCCGCAACGAGTATCACCGGAATTTCAAACGCTTTTGCGATCTTCATGTTGGAGATATCTCTATCTTTTAAATTCATTTCTACAGGACTTCCAGCTCCTTCCACAACAACTACATCGTTCTTTTCTATAAGAAATTCAAGATCTTCTAAAGCCATATTCAAAAGTTCGTTTTTGTCGTCGCTCATGTAGTCACCCGGTGAAACGATACCACGAACAACTCCCCTGACGATCACCTGGGTCATCCTACCATCAGGCTTGAGAAGTATTGGATTCATTCTAACAGAAGGTGGTGTTTCACAGGCTATCGCTTGAAGATATTGTGCCCTTGATATTTCACCACCTTCAATACTTACAGCCGAATTTAACGACATGTTTTGACTCTTGAACGGTGAAACTTTCAGACCTTTTTTGCGAAAATATCTGCACAACGCCATGGTGATGAGCGATTTACCCACCCCAGATGAAGTTCCTTGTATCATCACAACTTTAGCGGTCATTCTTGCCTTCCTTTCAACGTTATGATTTCAGTCAAAACGAAAAAAAACGTGCACTTCAGTTCGTTTTCATGAAATCACCAATTGGAATCTAACTTCTAGAAAGCTCCTTACTCTTGATTTTGTCGATGGCCATATAAACAAGAGACGCCACGAATACATTTGCAAAACTCGCGACGCTTAAAGGTAAAAGTAGTCCGACGTAGAGTCCCCACCCACCAAGTGGCAAGACTATCAAAGGAGCCGCTACTCCGTTCAAAAAGGTTGCAATACCGATCCCAAGAGCGGGATTCTTTTGATGAAAAAATCTGAAGGCGATGACCGTTCCCATCATTTCTAAAGCCACTCCCATTGTAAGAGGACCTAATGGAAAAGAGGCACTGGCCGCTATTATCAAATATCCAAGTACGATAACTATAGAACCGGGAATATACCCCAAATAAAGCGTGGCGAAAAATCCGGCGGCCGAGTCGAATCCGATCGTTCCAAGGGGAGAAGGAATTTTTATCAACGATCCTATGAAAGATAACGCTATCAATACACCCATTAACGTTATGTTTCTCGTTTTTGTTCTAACCATCCTATCCTCCTTATCGGTTTTCTTGATTTTGGAATTCTCTTTGCACTGAACACGGCGCATGTTGCCGGTCCGGCACTTTTGTACAACCATGATCCTTTCTCTTTTAAAACGAGTTTCAACGAATTGTTTTTGGCGAGATTTTTCGCCTCATACGCTATTCCTTTTGAACCAACTGGAATGATCTCTCCAACGTAGTTTGAATTCACGAGTTCGATTAAATCCTCTAATTCCAAGATGTTTTCTTGATTTTCGATAACTTCATTTCCGAACATGGGCATTCCTATCGTGTAAACCCCATCGCCAGCTTCCGCTATACCGATTTTCAATCTTTTTGCGTATCCTATCACCCCCACTCCTATTCCGGTTTGAGTCGTCGAGAAATTCTTTTCCGTGGATATCACCAGTGGTATATCCAAAACTTTTAGAAAGTTCTTCGCCATTTCAACTGCCCTTTTCACGTATAATGGATCGTTTGCAAAGCTCATATTCACACTCAATATTTTTGCTCCCAGTGATATGTTTTCGAACAGTGCTACTTTCAAAGTTGCCATGGTCACAATTGTGATATCAACTTTTAGAACATCGTTTTCTAAAGTTCCTATACCTCCTGCCGAATCACACGTGTTCACAAGATATCCATCCATCCACTTCACAATAGCGGCATCTCTGTGAATTTTCTTTGGTTTCATGATTTTTTTCTCCTTTTTTCTAAAGAATCAATGTTGTGCTTTAAAAAAATTAATCTTATGAAACTCGATCAAGATTGAGATTTTGAGTCAAGTCCGGAATAACGTTTAAAGCAAAGACTATAATTGCAATGGCTTTAACACTCATAAATCAAGATGATAAGCTCGTTTTTATTCACCACCATATCATCCTTTCAAAATGTAAATTCCAAATAAGATGAGGAGTTGACTTATCATGTTGGCACATCCGATCACATCTCCCGTGTATCCGTTTATCTCTACATTTGATACCAGTGCACACGTTGTTGCTACCACCAATGAAGAGATCAGTGAAATGAAAAACATCTTTGGATGTACGATCAACGGTAAAGTGAAAGCCAAGGAGAAAAACGTGTTCATGTGATCGTACGGATAAAAGACATTTCCAAGGCCGCTCTTTTTTGCTGGTTTTGAAAAATTCAACAAAAAATTCATCGTTATCCTTCCAAAAACCGCCATGTAAAACATCGCAACGGCTTTTGTTTTCCAAAAAAGCGTGACGTACGCTATCACGAACAACATGCCATACAACAAAGCCGATGGACCTACATCGCCTTTGGACATTATTTCCATCTTTTTCGAGGGCATCTTTTGACTTAAAAAACCGTCCATTGAGTCTAAAAAACCGTCAAAGTGAAACAGATCGAAAAAATAGAAACCAATCGTCATGGCCAAAATGCTCCCCCAAAAAGTTGGAATAAGGATCTTGAACAAGAAATAAAACGCTCCGGGAAGGTAGCCAACTAACGAGAAATACATCGGTACTTTTGAGATCTTTGAGATCTCTTCGTCTCCATCTATTCTTATTCTACTGAGAAAAGAAATGGCGGTTTTGAATTCAGAAAAAAAACTTTTCAAACGCATCACTTGATCTTCACTGGAATTCCAGAAACCATGAAATAAACTTCATCGCAACGATCGGAAAGCTTCATGTTCAATTTTCCAAGTTCTTCGACGTATTTTCTTGTTAAAGGATCGAATGGAACGATTCCCATTCCAACTTCGTTGGTGACTATTATCTCGTTTCCGATAAGGCTATCAAAGAATTTCTTTGACGTTTCTTGAATATCGAGTCCGTAGTGGAGAACGTTTCCCATCCAGGTTGTCATGCATTCGATGATACGAACGTCGTAGGAGGCGGTTTCCTTTAGCACAACATCCAAACGAAGAGGTTCTTCGAAGGTATCGAAAAGATCTTTCCGTTCCATTTTATGATTCCTTATTCTGTTTATCATTTCGGCATCTATAGGCTCTGCCGTGGCTATGAAAGCCTTTTTTCTTCCCATTGAAATGGCTTTTTTCAAAGCAAATGAACTTTTTCCAGAGCGCTCTCCACCTGTTACGAGAATCAAAAATTCACCACCCCTTTATAAAAATATAAAAAACCGACCCTTTGGTCGGTTGGAATCCCTTTTTTTACCACCGTCCATGCACTTCTTCCGAGTGCAATTAAACACACCGAGATAGGCAGGTCTCCTGGCTTCCGGGTCATTCTCCATTTGCGCCTTCCCAGTTTCCCAGTGGCATATTGCAAATGTCGTCGCCGGTTACAGTGGCGGGACCGCGCCGGATTTTCACCGGTCTTCCCTTTTAAAATTGAATACCTAACTCTTCAAAGAAATTCTATCACGGAATTTATTCCCTGTCAACGTGGAATACATCATTAAAAAACCCATTCTCATTTGAAAAGCGATGTATGCTGAAAATCATTGTCTTGTAAAGTTGATGCACGATATGAGTTGTCCTAATTCAACGTATGATAAAATTTGTCGTTGTACTCCACGATTTTCATAGAAGGTAAAAATCTTTTTATGGCTTCTCCCATCGCTTTTGAGAAGAATTTTTCCGTATCATCGTGTTCAACGGCTATTAACGACATGCCGTTTTGAACCATCCCTCTCATATCCCTGTATTGCACATCTCCCGTTACGTAAACGTCTGCCCCACTTTTCAAAACGGTGGAAATCAAAGCAAGACCGTTACCGGTGCCTAACGCAACTTTTTGAATCATTCTTTTTCCTTTGCCGACGACTTTCAGCGTGGAAGCGTTTAAGCTTTCTCTTACGTGAGCGGCAAAATCGTCCAAGTACACTGGTTCTTTCAATTTTCCCAACCTTCCCATTCCGTGAGGACTGTTTAAGTCACCTCCGTGATGTTGCAGAGGATACATTTCTTCAAGGCCTATTAACTTTCCAACGTAGTCGTTTAATCCTCCTTCAACGGCATCGTAAGGCGTGTGGACACTGTAAATGGTTATATCATGTTTTAAAGCCAAGATCGCTATTTCTCCGTACCAATCCGATTTTAAAATGGTTTTCAGTGGAGTCAAGATGGGCTGATGATGCGAAATTATCAATTGACAGGATGATTCGATCGCTTTTTTCACCGTTAGGGGAGTTACATCCAGACATGTCAAGATGCCCGTGACATCCACATTTGGGCCTTCAACTTGAATTCCGTTTCTCGCATCATAATCTTCACTTAGCTGAAGGGGGGCTATTTTTTCCAAAATTCTTAAAATTTCTTTCATTTTCACCAAAATCACTCCCATCCAATTAGAAAGCCGAGGGTGGGGGCTCCCTCGACTTTTCTTAGAGGCGGTGCTGAGTATGGCTCTATTTGGAGAGCTTGTAAAAATCCAAACCAGCCATAAGGCTCATTGGATTGTAGTACCAACCTTTTACCCATGTTCTTTCCACGTGATGTCCGTACGGTTGAATCATGTAGAGTTCCACCGCGTAATTATGGGCTCTTGTGGCGAGTTCTTTGTATATCTTTGCCCTTTCTTCAGGTACACTTGTTTTCATTGAGGCCACTATCAAAGGATTGAATTCCTTTTGTGCCAATTTCCTGAAATTCTTTCCCAAAAAAGCTCCGTAAGTTCCAAAACTTGAAAGGAAAGGCTGGGCAAAATCGTAGGCATCTGGATAATCTGCCGTCCATCCCATAACAAAGAATGGCAATCTTCCAGCGAAAACATCATCAAGATAGGACGCCCACAGTTCGCTCACAACGTTTATTTGGAATTTGGGATTGATCTTCCTAGCGTAAAATTTTATCATTTCACAAGCTAACCTTCTTTGTTGGTTGCCTGTGTTGTAAACTATGGTGAATTTGAATCCTTTTTTCCATAGTTCGCCATTGTAAGCTTTTTTGAAGTATTCCGTAGCTTTTTCAAGATTGTAATTGTAAGATGGTACGTCTTCACTGTAACCTAACAGACCTTTCGGAATGCAGCTGTTTGGTATCATTCCCTCTCCATTCCAAACTTCGTTTATGTATTTTTCGTATGGAAACAAATACTCGAATGCTTTTCTAACGTTTATATCGCTGAAGAAATCTGGCGGAACACCGTTACCGTCCAATTTCCCACTTCCAATGAGGGATTTTCCCTTGGCGTTAACGTTGAAATTGAAGAAACCGCTTACGATTTCCAAAGTTGGGAATCCTTTAAGCACCCGCACACCACTCATCTTTTCCACTTGTGCCATGTACTGTTCGGGTACGTATATTATGTCAGCATTTCCCCTTTGAAGATCCAATTTTCTTGTTGTGAATTCGGAAACGCGTCTTATCACAGCATACTTGATCTTCGCAGGTGTATTCCAATAGCCGTCGAATCTTTTGAACACTATTTCTCTTCCCCTTGACCATCTTTCCAACATGAATGGACCACTACCATTTTCTATGGAATAAAGCGGATCCTTTTCACGCGTCGGATTGTTGTATTTCCACCAATCTTTGGCTGTTCCAGGCCATGCGCCGTTCTCAACGGCCCATTTTTTATCCTCTATGCTGGTCCATCCAGCGTAATGAGCTATCATGGATAGGAATGGAGGATAAGGATGAGGGAGGTGGATTATCAACGTATTACCCTTTATCTCGAAATCCTTATCCATCAATTCGAAAGTTTTCACTATGGCGTCTTCATATTGGCTCTTCAAAGTGCCATTTTCGTTGAACATCTCTTTCCACTTAACACCGGCAAATTTTTCAGCCCATTGAGTTATAGAATCAACGTAATTTCCGTTTATCGTTGGAAAAAGAGCTTCGGCTATCATCCAAGCCGCTCCACCACTTCTGTCAAGTACAAGAAGACGCTCAAAAGAATATTTGACATCTTGAGGAGTTAAAACATCTCCATTGTGAAATTTAACCCCTTTTCTTATGTGGAAAACGTACGTTTTTCCGTTATCAAGAATGGTTCCATCCGCCACGGAGGGAACGTTTGTGGAGATCATGGGTAGATATTTTGTCAAACTTGTGGCATCGTATTGAATGAGATTGTCGTACATTTGGGATACCGCTTCAACCGATGCGGTGTCGTAACACCACGCTGGATCCAAAGATGGAATTGTTCCTATGGTTTCCTCTATCAAAGTGTCCGGATTGGCAACACCTTCGGCAAAAACGAAAAGTCCTAACATTAAAACAACTACGGCGAAAAGAATTATCTTTTTCACATTTTTCACATTCATCCCTCCAACCTGTTTAGTAAGGGGACGCCTCCTCCCCAAGAGGCGTCCATAACCCTTAACCCTCAACATCAATACTTAGAAAGAGCGTAGAAGTCTTCCATTCCCCTAAGCATTGGGTTGTAATACCAACCATGAACCCACGTTCTTTGAACGTGGTTTCCAAGTGGTTGGAAGAGCCACATTATAGCGGCTTCCTCGTAAGCTTTGATGGAAAGTTCTCTGTATATTTTCAACCTTTCTTGAACGTTCGTGGTTGCTTCGGCTTGATCTATCAACGGATCGAATTCTTTCTTGGCCAATTCCTGATACGCTTTTCCAAGTGTTAGCCCGTAATAACCTGTGCTGTAAAGGAAAGGATATACGAAATCATCTGCGTCTGGATAATCCGCAAACCAACCGGTCATGAAATACGGTAATCTCCATTCTAAACGATCTCTCACGTACGATGCCCATATTTCCGATTTCACTTCTATTTTGAACTTGGGATTTATCTTTCTGGCGTAATAACTTAACATGTTCGCCACTTGCTGTGTTGTTACGCTACCCGTTATGTAAACGATTGACATCTTGAATCCTTTTTTCCACACCTGGCCGTTAAAGGCTTTTTTGAAATACTCGGTAGCTTTTTGCAGATCAAAATGATACGTTGGAATGGTGGGATCGTAGCCAAATATACCCTTTGGTATAGGACCATTCGGTTGAATGGCGTTGCCGTTCCATACTTCTTTGATGTAAAGCTTGTATGGGAACATGTAAGAAAACGCTTTTCTGACATTTATATCGTTAAAGAAATCAGGTGGAATCCCATTTCCATCTAGTTTTCCGCTTCCAACGTATGGATTTCCATTGGTGTTTATAGAATACGTCATGAATCCACAATCTTCTCCCAAGATTGGAAGTTTCTCGATAACTTCTACACCTGGAATGTTTTTAACTTGGGGAATGTACTGTTGTGGTATCGCAACTATATCGGCGTCTCCATGTTCGAGCATGAGTTTACGTGTGGTGTATTCTTTCACCACTTTTATGATGACGTTTTTAATCCTTGCCGGTTTTCTCCAATATCCGTCAAATCTGTGAAGTGTTATCTGAACTCCTCTTTCCCAACTTACCAAAAGGTAAGGACCGGTTCCATTCGCAATGGAATAAAGTGGATCCTTTTCACGAACGGGGTTATGATATTTCCACCATGTAGAAGCTTTTCCATCCCATGCTCCGTTTTCAACCGCCCATTTTTTATCTATTATGTAAGAACCACATATACCATGTGCAAGAATGGAAATAAGAGAAGGATAAGGTTTTGGCATATGAATGATCACGTCGTTTCCTTTTACTTCTATTGATTTATCCAAAACTTCGAAAGCTTTGAGAATGGCATTTTTGTATTCTGACTTCAACGAACCGTTTTCGATCATGTCAGACCATTTTTTCACGCCCGCGTATTTTACGGCTAAGTCTGCCAAACTGTCTACACCTGTGAGAGGTCTGGTAACCATCCATGATGGTCCTCCTGAACGATCGAAAATGACCAACCTTTCAAGCGAATATTTCACATCTTCTGGCGTTAAGATATCACCATTATGGAATTTAACGTTTTGTCTTATATGAAATATGTACGTTTTTCCATTGTCAAGGATCGTTCCGTCTTTTACCGAAGGAACATTCGTTGAAAGCATTGGCAGGAACCTTGAAGTGCTTGAAGCATCGTATTGAACCAAACTTTCGTAGATTTGAAAATCTACGTTGTTAGAAGGTGGTGAATACGGCCAGAAAGGATCCAAACTCACTATATCGCTGTCCGTAAGCTGAATGATCGTATCGGGATTCGGAACACTTGCAAAAACAAGAGCTCCTCCCAATAACACAAGCAAAAACATCGGTAACAAATAACGTTTTAACAAAGTAGACACCTCCCTTATATTTTCAAACATCACCATCCAAAACGTGAATTCTTCCTCTCACCATCACTTTTTTCACCGTTAAATCCTTTGGATCTACGAAAATCACATCAGCTCTCCTCCCCCTTTCGATTTTTCCGGCGTTAAAACCGAAAAAATCCGCCACGTTAGAAGTGAAAAGTTTCAGAGTTTCCTCTATACCCATACCGCTCTTGATACATTTTTTAAAGACTTTTAACAGAACCGCACAATCGGAAACACCCATAGATATCAAATTGCCTCTGTCGTCAAAGAAAGGCAGACTCCCTTGCGCATCACTGCTAACTAGGATGTGATCGAAATTCACTCCTTTTTTTACAAGAAAATTCACGGCTTCTTCGATTTGTATCATCTTTTCATTGGAAGGAGCCGTTAAATCTACATATCCTCCCTCCTTGGCCCATTTTGCCGCATCTTCTAACAATTCATAACTTCTGTTTAAATGTGTTGGAATGAACAAATTCGCATTTATTCCTTCATCTTTTACAACGTCAAAAAGTATCTTTAATTTCGACGAATTCTTCCCAACATGCACTATTATCTTTCCCTTCTTTCCAGCCAACATCGAAGAAACGTAGACTTCATGAGCAACTCTTTTGAGTTCTTTCACATCCACTGCGCTATCTCTAGAATCGGATATCGCTAATTCCCCAACACCTATCACGTTTTTTATGAGTACCATATCTTTTTCTATCGCACCCGTTATGGTTTTTACCGGATAGGAGTAAGAGCCAACAACCATGTAAGCGTTTATTCCTTCTTCTCTCAAAGCCATCGTTTTCGCATGGAGATCGATGAGGGATCTTGTGACAGAATCGGTTCCCAACAAGCCTATAACTCCTGTTACACCACATTTCAGCAGCTTATCGAGCTTTATTCCCTCCACTCTTGAAGTGAAGCCGCCTTCCCCTCCACCTCCTATCACGTGGACGTGACCGTCTATAAAACCCGGAAAGGCATACAACTCTTCCATGTCTTCAGTCGGAATGTTTATGTATTTTTCGTCTTCCTCGAAGATGTCTTCTATTATTCCATTGGCAACAAGCATGTGTTTTCTTCCCAAGTAACGTGGGGAATAAATCTTCAAATTTTTCAGAATTTTTATCATCTAATCCACCCTTTTTGGGTAAGCAAAATTCATGCCACATTTTGGAGATTTCGCTCTTGAATGAGAAAAGCGTTATATCGAGGGAGGTTTGCGAAGGACAAAAGAGATTAAATGAGAGGATTGAAAAATTAAAGGGACTTTAATTGGAACTGACCGATTTTCTATATTTCGTGTTTTTTAACATTCAACGTTTCTAAAAATTGGATGCCCATTTTTGTTATTTCCGTTCCATTTCTACCACGTTTTATGAAAATGTAGCCATTTTCTTTGAGTTTTTCCAACATCCTTCGAATCTTTCTTTCATTCATACCAAGATTTTTCGCTATCTTCTGTCTACCTGCTCTATTAACATCCTTCAGGAATCTCAAGATCATAACTTCTTCCTCTTCCATCTTTCCAGATGAGATGATTCTCTTTGAAAGGTATGGTGGAAGTTCATCGAATCCTATTTCTCCAGAAAAAAGATTTCCAACGTAATCGACAAAATTCTCAACTTCTCTAACATTTCCGGGCCATTTGTACTTCTTAAGCGCTTGTAAGACCTCTCTTTTTATACGAACATCGTAACCATTTTTCTTTACGAAAAAATCGATCAGAATTTCAAGATCGTTTATTCTTTCGCGTAAGGGTGGAATTTTCAGTTGAAACGTCGAAACCCTGTAAAAGAGATCCATCCTGAATTTTCCATTTTCCATCATCTCAAACAGATTTCCATTGGTTGCCGCTATAACCCTTACATTTACGGGGATAAGTTGAACACTCCCAAGTCTTATTATCTCTTTTTCTTGAAGGACCCTTAACAATTTCGATTGCAACGCCAGAGGAAGCTCGGAAATTTCATCGAGAAATATGGTGCCACCATTTGCAACCTCAAAAAGCCCAAGTTTTCCCCCTTTTCGAGCACCTGTAAAAGCCCCTTCAACGTATCCAAAGAGTTCGCTCTCCAGCAGCTCCTCCGAAAGGGAAGCGCAATTTATCGGAACGAAAGGACCGTTTCTTTTTGAGTAGTTGTGAATCGCTTGGGCGAAGAGTTCTTTACCCGTTCCACTCTCCCCTTCAAGCAAGATCGGCACGTCGGATAGGGCCATTTTCTTGGCAAGCTTCACGGTTTTTTGTATCTCTTTTCCTCCAACGATATCGGAGAATTTTGAACGTGCTATCATTCCCGATTTTTTCATTTTAACTATGCGTTTCCTTTCGATCTCTCTGTGAAGGTCAACGGGATAAAATGAAATTATCGTGGTTCCAAATGGAGTTTTCTTAGAATTCAGTACCATCTCAACGCCGTTTATTTCCGCTATTTCGTTATGCAACTCTTTGGAAACATCGGTTATTTTCAGATTTTTTAAAATCCTTTTTACATCTTGAAAAAAGACGTTTTTTCCCTGTGGATCTACATATTTTCTGGCGAATTCGTTGAAGAAGATGATCCTGTTTTCTTTTGAAAAAGCCATAACGGCTTGGCGAGCCATTGAAAGAACCGTTTCAAGTTCAAGTCTTATGGAGGCCATATCGAAGAGAAACTTTTGTAAAGCTGGTTGAGTTGATTTAACGGTTTTAGAGTATTCGGAAAGCTCTTGAAGGGATTCCCACTTGAACAGCTCCAATCTGAAGAGCAATTCTAAGATGGTGGAAGGCTCAAAAGTACGATTTCCCACATCGATCGTTTTCTTCACAAAAGGAGGAACGTATTTAGCTTCTCCCGGTGTTATGGCCACTTTACACTTTGGAAAATTGGTACAACCGGGATAATAAGGATAAAGTTCAAGTCGAAGTCCGAATTCCTTGAAAAGATTAACGGTTTCTTCGGCGCTTTCTTTTGTATCGTTTACGACTAAAACGGAAGTGGCAGTTGGAATTGAGCGCAATTTTTTCCATCCTTCAAGCGTTATCGTTCGCCGTGGAGTTATTATCGGTACAGATCTGTTTACAGGCGTTGAAACGTATTTTGCGACGGCTCTTCCCGAAAGTATAACAACGTCAACGTCACAGACCACTTTTTTTTCATTCACCACATAACGTACGAATTCCACTTTATCCCTCAAAATTTGCTTCAATTCGTCTTCCAACAATTCCGCCACATCGTTCTTTGAAGAAACTATTCCAATTTTCTTATTCACTTGGATTTACCCTACCTTTTTTGTCATTCGGATGTATTATATATCATTAGCCTTTACGCTCAAGAAGAGCATATTTTGTCTACAAGAACTTCAATTTTTTCAGAACGTCATCGACTTTTGCCACGAATACACCTATCGCGTAATCACTCATTCCTCCAATCCATATAAGAAGATCATCGTGGAGAATCAAACCATCACCGAAGATCACCTGAGATCTGTCTCCATACTCTTCATTTATTCCACGAGGAATCAAGAGATAATCACTCACAGCCAACAATTTTCCTTTTTCATCAATCAAAGCTATTCCATTTCTGTAAGAAAGATCCTCTTTAACTATAGCGTGCCATCCAACCAAATAGCTATTTTGAGAGATTTTCACCACGTTGGTCGACCATCCAATTCTTTCCTCCCATTTTTCTGGAATCATGATGGGCTCCATGGTTTCATAGGAAATCGACATTTCTTCAAGATCGGCTTCCGCTTTCCAGCACGCCTTAACTTTTTTAAATTCGGGTCTTATAAGTATAGTAAACTTTCCGCCATTTTCTTTTACGAAGGCACTGTCTTTCATGAAGTTAGGAAGGAAGTATTCGTCTTCTCGCTTTATTTTAAAAAAGTCCTTTTTCACGCTTTCAAAAGATGAATTCAATTTCGCAAACGCCAAAACGTCTCTCCTCTTTCCATCTCCACGATAACCTTTGCCAGTGTAAAGCATGTATATCTCATCATTAAAAGCGTATACTCGTGGATCCTCACAACCAAGAAATTCCCATGAAAATTGGGGCCACAATATTATCTTCGTTTTCAAAGGCACTTTCCATTTTCCGCTTATAAGCTCCTCAACATTCAACGATAAAACTCCCACGCTGGAAGTGTAATTGTAATAATCGAATATCAAACGGGGAAAGATGTACACCTTTCCATCTTTTTCGAGAGCTCCGGCGTTGAAAGAAGCCAAAGGTTTTCTTCTTATGTAATTAGATATACTCAGATCTTCCGGACTTATGTAATTTCTGATCTTGAAAACCTCTTCATTTTTGTTTTCACGTAATCCAGCGGGAATTTTTTCGATCTTCTTGTAGAGCACATCTTCAAAAGAACGATCATCCATTTCTTATCATCCTCTCAAGAGTGTAAAGAACGCTTATTTGTTCATTATCGCCGCACAAACGTAGATATCGGCCGCACCATAGTATAAAATCCATTTATCCTTTAAAGTTACAAGTCCTTCTGCAAAGACGACATTTGGCACTTGTCCGTACACTTCCCAGCTTTTTGTAGGTTGAAGAAAAGGTTTATCAAGCCGATTCAAAAGTTTGGTCGGATCGTCTTTCGAAAAAATGGCAGCGCCCACAGAGTACTTATGCGAATAATCAGCTCCATTGTATATTAAAAGTATGCCCTTATCGGTCATTATAGGTGCGGGACCCGGTTCGACTAGAACTGAATCAAACTTTCCAGGCCGTGGGGTCAGTACCGGGTACGGAGAAGCTTTCCAATGGATCAAATCCTTCGAGTAAGCTATGTAGATGCTTGAATCTCCAAAGTACATCACGTAATTTCCGTTGATCTTCTCATTTAGAATGGCACCGGATTTTGACCAACCAGCGTTTGGAAATACAGGACCGATCTTCTTCCAGTGAATCAAATCACTTGAAACGGCCTCACACAGACGAGCCTTCAATCCATCGTAAGCTGTATAGGTTAAGTAATATCTATCATCTATCTTCGTTATTCTTGGATCCTCGCATCCTCCTGGTTTTTCGTAGTAAAAAGTTGGAACGATAATCGGCGTTGAATTGAGATGAAAATTAATACCATCGACACTTTCCGCAAGACCTATTCTCGAAGTTCCATTCCACGCGCCCACACCCGTCCAATCTTCTTCACGATAAAGCAAATAGATCTTCCCATTTTTCGCAACCGCTGCGGGATTAAAAACGGCCTTTGCCCTTGCACCTGTCCCATATGGAAGAATTATCGGATTTTTTGAGTATTTTCGAAAACCGTAGAGTTGTGTCAAATCGAATCCTAAAGCAATTACAGAGCACAGAATTGTCAGAAACATAACGATCGTACAGAAAAAGATCACTTTTTTCATTTTAATCATCTCACACATCAGAACTCTTTTTCCACTTCCTTAACCGGTATCGTCGCGAGAGCTATGCAATTGTCAGCTCCTCCGTAGTAAACGAAATAATCATCCTTGTACCTGATCATCGCATCCGAAAACACGACATTTGGAACTTGACCGAAACGCTCAAAATCCTCTTCGGGCTCTAGTATAGGTTCTTGTGATCTCTTTACGAGTTTTGTGGGATCGTTTAAATCAAAAAGTGCAAATCCCAATCTGTAAACCATATCCTGATCTACTCCATGGTAAAGCATCAACCAACCGTGAGGTGTTTTTATTGGAGGAGCGCCGATTCCTATCTTTAAAGAATCCCAATACCCTTTTCTCGGCTTCATTATCGATTTGTGATCACTCCAATGTATCAGATCATCGGAGAAGGAAACCCATATATCGGGTTCAATCCTGTGATAAAGCATGTATCTGCCTTTAAATTTTTCTGGAAAAAGTGCGGCATCTTTGTCATCTTGATCTGGTAGGATAACACCATACCTTTTCCATATTATGAAATTGGTGGTGGAAGCCATGGAAACCCTTACACCTTTTTTGGAGTAAGCGGTGTACAGCATGTAATACTCGTCACCGATCTTTGTGAGTCTTGGATCTTCGCAACCTTTCGTTTCGAAATCGTTGGCAGGAGAAAAAACGGGCTTATCCAATCTCAAAAAGTGAACACCATCTGCACTCACGGCATATCCGATTCTCGAAACATCATCGATTCCCATCGCTCTGTAGACCATATGAAACAATTTTTCTTTTTCATCGTACACAACCGCACCGTTGAATATGAATCTTGATTCCCACGAATGTTCAGGTACTGGTAAAAGCAACGGATTCCTCACATCTCTTTTGAGTTTTAAGCTCATAAGATTTACCTCCACTTTTTTATTTAAAAGACATGGATATTCCCTGTAAGAAGTATTTTCTGAATATTATGAATATGATAACCATTGGAATAGTCTGAATTACCGAACCAGCTAACAGCGGTCCCACATATATACCGTATGAATGATTGAACATGGCAAGCAACACGGCTAAAGGCATTTTACTATGATTTTGCATGACGATCAAAGGCCACAAAAAGTTATCCCATACTCCCATAAAGGTGAAAATCGTTACGATCGCCGTTGTCGATTTGCTCAATGGCACCATTATGTTGAAAACTATCCAAAAGAAATTCGCTCCATCCATCTTGGCGGCTTCTATGTAATCATCTGGAATGGATTTAAAAGATTGAGAAAACATGAAAACACCCCAGGCGCTCATCAAACCCGGAAGTATCATGGCAGAATAGGTATCTAAAAGTCCAAAACCTCTGATCACGATGTAAAGAGGAACGGTAAACATGAATCCCGGGAAAAGCATTTGATATATCACAAAATTGAAAAGCGCTTTTGCTCCACTAAATCTAACTTTGGCCACGGCATATCCAACAATCGCGGAAGTGATTATAACTGAAAGCGTTATTACCACTGAAATGAATATGCTGTTCAGTAATCCTCGTACAAAAGGAAAACCCATCTCATCTCCTACGCTTAAGATGAACGAGTAAGATTTCAACGTTAAATGCGTAGGTATCGTTCTCGTGTATATCTCACTTGCAGGTTTTAAAGAAGCCAATACCATCCACGCATATGGATAAAGCCATATGAGAGAAAGACCAAACATGATCACGTAAAAGATGATGCTTCTCACTTTTTTGTTTTTCTTCATGAAAAGCTCACATCTCTTTCTATAAGCTTGCGACTCACCCATATTATCGAAAAGCTCATAGCAGCGGCAACTATACTCCATGCCGCAGCGTAGCCGGCTTTGTATTTTTCAAAAGCCGTGGTGTATATCGTCAACATGAAAGTTTGAGTGGTGTTCAACGGTCCACCGCCGGTTATCATGAAGGGTTCTGTGAATATTCCAAAAGAAAGTCCTATGGCCAAAACTATTATCATCACAAAGGAAGGATTCAACAATGGAAGTGTTATTCTAAAGAATTTGGTCCATTTAGTCGCTCCATCTAAATCAGCCGCTTCATAAAGTTCCTTTGGGATCGCTTGTAAGCCCGCCAAGAATATCAAAGCGTAATAACCCACAAATTTCCACAACACTATGATAACAATCGATAACATGGCCCATGTTGGATCTGTGAACCACGGTATAACCACTCCAAAGGTATCGTACAAAAAATTGTTGATCGGTCCCGTACTGGAAAATATCTTGCTGAATACTATCGAGTAGGCAACACCAGAAGAGACGTTCGCCACAAGAAAGCTCATTGCAAAAAAAGCGCCAAAGTGTTTGGCCTTCGAAAGCGCTATGGCCAACGCCAAAGACAAAACAAGTACGGACGGTATGTAATAGAGCATAAAACGCGTCGTGTTCCACGTAACGGTCCAAAACATCGGATCCTGAAAAACATGAATGAAATTTTTAAGCCATATCATCTTTCTTGGAGTGATGAAATTCCATTTCGACATTGCCAAGAGCACAAGCCAAATGAAAGCGTATCCAAAGAATATGGAGGCAAATATCCAATAAGGTAAAGAGAGTAGCCATCCTTTTATGTTTTCGATCCTCTTTAAAGTCCTTATACCATTTTTCAAAACTCTCAGCTCCTTGAAAGAAATTAGAACATGAGGGCATCACGTGATGCCCTCATCTAAAACCTTGCTTACCTCATTGAGAAAGGATGTCGTTTATCTCTGCTGCCGTCTTTGCCAAAGCTTTATCAGGAGTCGTCTTCAAGTATTCCAGAGGTTCGATCAAATCATTTGTCATGGCTTGCTGAATGTCAACGGTCTTTGAAGTGGGAGCTGTCGGCACAGCGTACGGAACGTACTTAGCGTAGGCGGCTATTATTGGATCCTTGAAATATGGTTTGAAGAGAGGATTGGATAACAGATCTCCTCTCGCAGGAGGCATATTGGTGAGTTTAACCCAAAGAGCATCATGAGATGGATCGGAGAAAACCCATTTTATGAAT
>CAZCZS010000027.1:0-20901 GCA_964503355.1 uncultured Mesoaciditoga sp. | reverse complement strand
AACGAGTTTTCTTCGGAGTTTGTGTTCTTTGCGCTCTTTCACCCACTTCTTACTTTTTACTCTTTAGCATTTACACATTCTACACGTGCCTATTCACTCGCCGCTCTTTACTTAATGAAGATGTTAGTCTTTTTCTTGGTTTGAGGTTTTTCGAATTCACACACGCCGAATGGGCATTTTTCCGCTCCTATGTGCGCTTGGAATTCGTCTTTGAATTTTTGAATAAGGCTGAGAATTGGAAGCGTTATGGATTGACCTAAGCCACAGAAGGCGGTATCCGCTATCTCTTTCGCCATTTCTTCGATCTTTTCCACGTACTCTTTTTTGCCTTTTCCCTTCGATATATCGGTGATCATTCTGTATATCATTTTCGTTCCTTCACGACAAGGCGTGCATTTGCCACACGATTCATGCATGTAGAACTTTGCCACACCTTTTGCAATATCAACCATGCAGTTATCTTCATCTATAACCAACACCGCTCCAGAGCCCAACGAAACTCCCTTTTTGATCGATTCGTATGCCATGGGAACATCCAATTCTTCTGGCTTCAAGAACGTTCCAGCGGTTCCACCTGTTTGAACGGCTTTCAACTTTTTACCAAAAGCCACTCCACCGCCGAAGTTGTAAATTATCTCTCTTAAATTCGTTCCCATGGGTACTTCCACAACTCCCCTATGGGCGACGTTGCCAACGAGAGAAAAAACTTTGGTGCCGGTTGATTCTTCCGTTCCGTAATTTTTGAATTTTTCCGCTCCGTTCAGTAATATCCACGGAATGTTTGCGAGCGTTTCCACGTTGTTTATAAGCGTTGGTTTACCAAACAACCCTTTCACGGTGGGATATGGAGGTTTCAACCTTGGTCTTCCGGCTTTTCCCTCCAACGATTCCATAAGGGCGGTTTCGTCTCCAACGACGTACGCGCCCGCTCCTGGTCGAATGGCTAGATGGAAAGAGAATCCACTGTTCAATATGTTTTCACCCAAAAATCCGAATTCTTCCGCATCGTTTATGGCCTTTTGCATCCTGTTTATGGAGTCTTGATATTCTCCTCTTATGTATATGTAACCTGTATCCGCTCCGATAGAGAAGCCGGCTATTATCATGGCTTCTATTAAGGAGTGGGGATCGCCCTCAAGGATTATTCGATCTTTAAACGTTCCCGGTTCACCTTCATCCGCGTTGCAAAGTACGTACTTTTTGTCGGATTGCGATTTTCGTGTCATCTCCCATTTCAAACCAGTTGGAAATCCGGCTCCGCCTCTTCCTCTTAGCTTTGAATTCTTTATCTCTTCTATCACCCATTGTTCGCCCATTTGAAACGCTTTCGCGAGCGCTTGGTATCCATCGCGGGCTATGTATTCTTCTATGCTGTCTGGATTTATCACGCCCGCGTTTCTCAACACTATTTTCACTTCTTTTACTTCGGATGGTTTGGATATTTTAAGCTTATCCAGATCCACTCTGAGATCTTGAACCGCTCTTCCTTTAAGGAGATGCTCTTCGAATATCTTCTTCACATCCGATGATGATTTGACGAGATAAAAAACGTCGTCTGGAAGTATTTGAATGAGCACACCGTTTTCGTACACACCAAACGTACCGGTTTCCATAACCTGAATCAGGTCGCTCATGTTGTGATCCGCTATTATGGAGTTTAACAACTCTTCGTATTCTTTCGCGCCGTTAAGAATACTGTTCGAATCCGTCGAAACCAACACCACCGTCACATTTCTCATGATGCTTCACCTCTGTAGTTTTTTATTATCTCTTTCACCTTTTGGGGAGTAACGTTTCCCACCGCCTCTCCATCCACCGTGATGACCGGGCCAACACCACACAATCCCAAACAGGAGGAAGCCTCGAGGGTGAACATACCGTCTTTGGTCGTTTCGCCCGTTTTTATGCCGAGGAATTCTTCAAGAGCATCTTTCACTTCTCTTCCACCTCTAACGTGACATGGAAGGCTTTCACAGTAACGTATGATGTGTTTTCCCCTCGGTTTCGTCGAGTACATGCTGTAAAAGGTTGCGAGTTCGTATATCCTTCCGACTTTTACGTTCAGCTCTTCCGCGATCACTTGAGCGGCTTCTAAGGGTATTGAATTGTTGAAAAGTTCTTGACTGACATGAAGTGCCATCAGTATCTCGTCATTTCCTTCCAACTTTTCTTCTTTTATCTCTTTCAGCTTCTTAAGAAGAAGATCCTTTTTTTCTTTTTCCACCATTCTCACCCTCTTTGTGAAATAAATAACATAAATGTATAAAAAATGGCGGAGGTGCTGGGACTCGAACCCAGAAGGCACATAGTGCCACCGGTTTTCAAGACCGGCCCCTTAGCCAATTCGGGCACACCTCCGTCTTCTGCTCGTTTATTCGTTCGTTGTCAAATCGATTTTTCTCAACTGTTTTCGTTGTTCGTCTTGGCACTCTTGCTTGCGCTCAAACCGTGCTCAAGCTTTTCTTTGGTTATTATAGCCTTTTGCGTCTCCTTGTCAAACGCCCTCATCATGGACATGTCAAACACCAAATCCATCGACTGACCAACCTGGGCCTCCGTTTTCGGATCGATCGAGGCGACTATGATATCGTCTCCCAGCCTTGCGTGAAGAATGGTCTGATTGCCAAGAGGCTCCAGTATATCCACTTTCACGTTCACGGTGTTATCGGATTTGGCCGCTACCGCGAACATTTTATCATAAATATCCTCTGGTCTTATACCGAAGGTTATCTCTTTGTTCTTGTATTCCGCGAGTTCTTCTTCATATATCTTTGGAATCCTAAGCATTATATCATTTTTAAGTTTTATCCACAAGCCTCCGTCTTTTTCAACCACAACGGCGTTTAGGAAGTTCATAGAAGGTGAACCGATGAAACCGGCGACAAAGATGTTGTTTGGATAATGATAAAGGTTGAACGGAGAATCTATCTGTTGAATTATTCCATCTTTTATGACGACTATTTTGTCCGCCATCGTCATGGCTTCAACCTGGTCATGGGTAACGTATATCATGGTGGCGTTCAACCTTAAGTGAAGCTTTTTCAACTCACTCCTCATTTGAACTCTCAATTTCGCATCCAAGTTCGACAGAGGTTCATCGAAAAGGAAAACCTTTGGGTTTCTCACTATTGCACGTCCCAAAGCCACACGCTGGCGTTGTCCACCGGAAAGCTGTTTTGGTTTTCTGTCGAGAAGATTTTCTATACTCAATATTCGCGCGGCTTCTTTTACACGCCTGTCGATCTCGGCTTTTGGAAATTTTCTCAATCTGAGCCCGAAAGACATGTTTTGATAGACGGTCATGTGAGGGTACAAAGCGTAATTCTGAAAGACCATGGCTATATCTCTATCTTTAGGCTCGACGTCGTTCACCACTTTCCCCCCGATCTTTATGGTTCCCTTCGTTATCTCTTCAAGACCGGCTATCATTCTAAGAGTGGTGGTTTTTCCACATCCAGACGGTCCGACTAACACGGCGAATTCCTTATCGTTGACGACCAAGTTCGCGTCTTTTACAGCCTCGACCTTTCCATCGTAAATTTTCCACACGTGATCAAGCACTACATCTGCCATTTTGGCACCTCCTAATCGTCCCTGAGCATTTCGGTCAGGGGATCTTCAATTTTTGAGCTTCCAACATCTAAAAGATATAGATCTTTTACTTTTTCCAAAAAATCCATCATCTTGACGTACTTTTTGTAATCCATCACGCTCGCCACGGGTATCCCGTTTTTCGTTATCACAGCGTCACCATTTTTCAACGTTGAGATCAATTTTGATAGCTCGGCTTTCGCCTCCGCCACGCTGTAAAACTTCAATTCTTCAAGCATCTTTTCACCTCTTGACCATAATTATAGTCATATTTAAAACATTTGTCAAGTTGACAAACGAATTTTGAAATGATAATATATCTATATAGATATATCTGAATAGATAGGGATGATTAGAATGGGAAAATTTCCGTTTTTGAAGATCTTGCTCTTGAATTTCATAGAAAAGAAGGGGGAGATAACCGGATATGACTTTTTGAAATATTGTAAAGAAGAAGGAATCACCGCATCACCTGGCACGGTTTATCCCCAATTGAACGCTTTGACAAAGGATGGAATTCTCACCAAGAAAATCGATGGAAGAAGGAACGTTTATTTTCTCACTCAAAAGGGAAAGGATTTCTTGAAAGAAATTCAAGTAAAGAAAGAAGGTTTCAAAAATTTGATGAGCAAGTTGGGAATAGTTATGGAGAATCCCAACGCTTTCATACCTGCAAACGTTAAGAAGAGATTCAAAACGTTTTTCTACTCTTTGCACAGTGTGAATTGGAAGAAGAAAAGCGACGTTGAAGATTTTTTAAAAGAGTTGAGAAAACTTGAAGACGAGATAGGAAGGTGGTTGAATGAATGGGAAAGCGATAAAGGTTGAAAATCTCAAGAAGAATTTCAAAAAGGTTAAAGCTGTGGATGGAATCACTTTTGATGTTGATTACGGAGAACTCTTCGCCCTGTTAGGGCCGAATGGTGCTGGCAAGAGCACGACCATTAGAATCCTTACGACACTCGCTTATCCCACCGGAGGAAGAGCCGAAGTGGCGGGATACGACGTGAAAAAGCAGGGCAAGGAAGTGCGCAAGAGAATAGGTTTGGTTTCGGATAGGCTCATACTTTATGACAGGTTGACCGCTCTCGAGAACATTCAATTCTTCTCAAGATTGTACGGTCTCGATGATAAAACCATCATGAAAAGATCACGAGAGCTGTTGGACTTGCTCGGAATGTGGGAATGGAAGGACACGTTCGTTTCGAAGATGAGCACCGGCATGAAGCAGAAGATAAACATCGCGCGCGCTTTGATACCTGAGCCTGAGATCATATTCTTGGACGAGCCGACGTTGGGCTTGGATCCAGAATCGACCATGCACATAAGGAATTTCATTTCCAATTTAAGCAAAAAAGGAAAAACCGTAATTCTCACGACGCACATTCTACACGAAGTCGAGCTGTTGGCACAAAGGGTGGCGATAATGAACAAGGGAAAGATAGTCGCGATCGATACGCCGCGCAATTTAAAAAAGCATTTCAAGGAGAAAGAAGTGGTGGAAGTCGAGCTTGAAAAACCGATAGACAAGAACCTGATAAACGGAAAGATAGTGGAAGCCGTTGAGAATCATTTCAAAGTGGAAGTTGAAGATCTCAATTCGTTCTTGAAAGAGCTGGCGGATTTGAATGTAAAAGTGAAAAACATAAAGACGATGGAACCTTCACTTGAGGATATATTCGTGAAACTCACCACGGAGGAGGGGATGAGAGCATGAAAGCGCTCATGATCGCCTGGAAAGATCTGAAATTTCTTTTGAGAAGCAGAACCATGCTCGCATTTTCCATAGCTATGCCCATAATTTCCATGTTGATGATGGGATATATATTTCCACAAAACGGAGGAGAGATGAAAGGAAAGATAGGATTTTACTCGCAAGATTTGCTTTTCAACGTGATGACGAAAAGCGCTCCTTCAACCATGGTTGTGGTTTACAGAACGAAAAAGGATTTGATAAACGCGCTTGCAAAAGGAGATATAAGCGTTGGAGCGGTGATCCCGAAAAATTTCACAACCGCCTTCGCGATGGGAAAAGCCAGCTTGGATGTGATCCCGAATCCGGCCAATCCACAAGCTGGTGTGGTTTTGGCTCAAATGATACCCGCGATGATGGAAAATGCGAAGCGAAACGCACCGAAAAAGGTGAAAGTGAACCTTACGAACGTTGATGGAAGCGCTTTCAATTACTACGACTTCATGGCGCCAGGCATTATGGCCATGATAGCCATAATGAGCGTTTCAAACGGTTTGGCCGCTTCGATAACCCGGGAAAGGGAACTTGGCACGATGGATGGTTTGATGGTTACGCCCATAAACAGGGGGAACATAGTCGTGGGCAAGATTTTAGCTCAGACCATCAGGGGAGTCGTTCAGGCGCTTATAGTTTTGGGGGTTTCAATACTCCTCTTTGGGGTAACGATAGAAGGTTCCATTTGGACGACTATTTTGCTTTTGATATTGGGAACTTTCAGCTTTATAGGCATAGGAATAATAATAACATCCAGTGTGAAAGAGCAGGAAACGGCGCAGGTTATCATGACGACCATAACCTTTCCGATGTTGTTCTTCTCCGGAGTTTTCTTTCCAATAGAACAGATGCCGAAGTTCATTCAATACGTCGCGTATGTTTTCCCTCTCACCTACGCTGCGGATGCTTTGAGAAAGGTTATGACGCTTGGAGTGGGTTTTTCATATGTGAAATTAGACGTGATGGTTTTGCTGGCCTTTGCGATCGTGAGTTCTGTCGTGGCAACTTTGAGTTTTCAAAAGCTCATTCAAGATTGAAAGAGGGAATACGGCTCGTAGGTCGTAGGTCGGCATTACGAAAGTAAGAAGTAAAGGCGCTGACGGCACGTGACGCGTGGCAAGGCAAATGCAAAAAACGAATGAAAATGTCACCTGACACGAACTACGAGTCACGTGCTGAACTTCTTGAGCCATAGCGCGCGATGACGTTGAGGTCAAAGACCCGTTCAAACGGCAAAATACCCCCGATTCAATTGAGTTCTTTATCAGTTTCCCCTTAAGCGGATGTTGAATTTGTACTTGTCGCCTCTGTAGATCGATTGAACGTATTCTATACATTTTTCTTCCTGAGTGTAAGTGAATCGTCTTCGTAGAACTACACACTCGTCGACGTTTATTTTCAAAAGGTGCGCGTTTTCTTTGTTAGCGCGTGCCACTTCCAGCGTTTCATCGGCGTATTTCATCTTTATACCAAGCGTATTCCTGAAAAAATCGTACAATGAAGATTTTGACATGTCCATTTCGAGTATGCTCAATATTCTGGTATCCAACGCCGGGTTAAGATAAGCCCATTCAATGGCGTATGGAGTTTCATTTAACAATCTCAGTCTCTTCAGAAGAACGACTTTTGATCCAACTTGAAGATTCAGCCTTTTCATCGCTATCGCCGGCACATCCACCAACTTGTTTTCAAGCACCACCGAAGAGGGAGTGTACCCTAACATGCGAGCATCATCTGTGAAGCCTCGAAGTTCGGTGAGATTTTCAACGTTTTTTGGTTGAACGACCAACGTGCCTTTTCCCCTTCTTTTTTTTATGAGCCCCTCTTCAACGAGTTCGGCTAGAGCCTGCCTCACGGTTAATCTGCTGACGTGGTAAGATTTGGCAAGCGTGTTTTCGGGTGGTAGGTACTCGCCTATGTTGAAAGTGCCGTTTTTTATCTTTTCTCTGAGAATTCTGTACAGTTGGTGATAGATTGGTATCGGACTGTTTTTATCTATTTTCAATTAAGATCATCCCCTTATGGAAAGGATATCTTTCCGAGAAACGCTTTGGAGGCCGCTCCGGTAACTTTCGGATTGTTCGCCGAATTTGAGCACAGAAGTTCATTCGCCAAAACGGCAAAAGCCTTGGCTTCCCTAAACTTCCAATCCGGAGATATTTCAACGGGAATTTCTTTGAAATATCTTTTCAACGTTTCGACCAACGTTTTGTTCATAGCTCCCCCACCTGTCAGCACGATCCGTTCAAGACCGTGTGGAATGACGTATCTTCGATAGGATTCCCAAATTGTCCAGGCGGTGAACTCGATGATCGTTCTTAACTTATCGTAAGGATTAATAGAAGAATTTATCACATCCTCAACGTATTCAAGATTGTACACCTCTTTGCCAGTTGATTTTGGAGGAGTGCGAGATATGTATGACAATTCCCTTTTTCTAAGTTCTTCAAGCATTTTTTCGTCAACATGACCTTTTGAAGAATACTTTCCATCTTCGTCAAAGGGAGCGTTGAAGAGCTTTGAAACGGCTAAATC
Source organism: uncultured Mesoaciditoga sp. (assembly GCA_964503355.1). Lineage (GTDB taxonomy): Bacteria > Thermotogota > Thermotogae > Mesoaciditogales > Mesoaciditogaceae > Mesoaciditoga. Next base: position 13,028 of record CAZCZS010000027.1, on the reverse strand, counting down.
GATCAGAGCGTTCGCCGGACCGGTATCGAAAGCGATCACGTCATCTTCACGTGCCTTCTTTGGAATGTAAGTCACGTTGGAAATACCACCTAAATTGTTAAAAGCGATCGATTCATCGTCGTTTGAATTGAGTATGTAGTCCACGTGCGGAACGAGAGGAGCACCTTCTCCACCGTAAGCGATGTCCTTTATCCTGAAATCCGATATGGTTATAGTTCCCGTCTTTGCCGCTATGATATCTCCATCTCCGATCTGAACGGTGCAAGCGTGAAAGGTATCAGAACGCGGATGATGATAGATGGTTTGACCATGGCTGGCGATGACGTCGGCTTTTATCCCGTTTAGATTTATGAATTCTTTTACGCACGCTCCGAAGAATTCTCCGAGTTCAAAATCCAACGCGCACACCTGACGAAGTTTGGAATCTTCCTTCATCGCTTCAAAGATCTTTTTTCTTAACGATGGGGGATAATCTATTTTTTTCGTTTTCAAAGTCTCCACCTTTGTTTCTCGCCCACATCCTTGAATTTTCACGGCGGCGATGTCCACACCATCCACCGATGTTCCAGACATCATACCTATTACAACTCTATTCTTTTTGTTAACTATTTCAAAAAGTGTGTCCATTATCTTCATCAAGCGAATTCCTCCAAATGACTGATTATGTAGTTATGCAAACGTGGACGAAATCTTATGATTTTTTCCAAATTATCCCAACGGCTTATGTGCGTTCTGTTTGTGAAAAATATGATGATGACATCGTACGCTGGATCTATCCACAAAGACGTGCCGGTAAAACCCGTGTGGCCGTACGCTTTCTCACTCATGAGATCTCCACTGGAAGATGCGAGCGTCTTCATGTCCCAACCAAGCGATCGACGATTCACACCGTCGGAGAAAGCCTCTCGTGTAAAAGTGTTTATCGTCGACTTTGAGAACATCCTCTTTCCCTCGAAAACTCCTTCATTTATAAGCATTTTCGCGTAATTGTACACATCTTCAGCATTTGAAAACAATCCCGCATTCCCACTCACCCCTCCAAGATAATACGCCAATTCGTCGTCAGGACTTCCGCGCAATATCTTTCCATCTCTTTGTGATGTTGGAGCTATCTTGCCGAACCATTTTTCAGGAGGAACGAAAGAAGTGTTGTTCATCTTCAACGGTGTGAAAATCTCGTTCTTTGTGAATTCGTCAAAGCTTTTGCCGGTAACTTTTTCCACGATTTCCATGAGTGTTATGAAATTCAGGCAAGAATAGACGAATTTCTTCCCAACAGGATTTATGGTTTCAACCGAATTCACATTTTTCAGCAATTCTTTTCCCTTTGAATACCTCCACGCTTGCGAATAAGGTGGAAGGCCAGATGTGTGAGTCAAAAGATGGAAAATTCGTATCTCTTGTTTTTGTGAAGTGTTAAATCCATCCACAAAGAGATGCACCGGATCGTACAATCTGATCTTTGCGTTCTCGATCAGCTTCATCACGGCGGGAGTGGTGGCCACGACTTTCGTCAAAGACGCCATGTCGTATATGGTGCCAACGGAATTTCTTTCTTTTCTTGGCTTCAAAGCGCGATAACCGTAAGCCTTTTTGAACAAGATCTTTTTGGAATTTCCAACGATCAAAACGGCACCGGGAAAGATGTTCTCATTCATGCCTTCTTTTACCACTTCGTCCAGTTTTTTCATTTTTTCTTCTTTTTTCATGATATCACCACTCATTCAACTTATTTTAATCGTAGATGTAAAACTCCTTTGAGATCTCTTTGAATTCCTCAACTTCTTCTTTCCATGTTGCTGAGATCTCGTTCACGCTTTTTTCCCGATCGATCATCTTTCTGTATTTTTCACTTCCAATTAAAAGATCGAAATGATAACTTCCATTCGCGTTGTGATACGATTTGTCCCATTTGAATTCGTTAGGATGAAGCTTTTTGATCGTGAGAATAAGCTCTAAAGCCAATTCAATGGGCTTTATTTCGTTTTTATCCAACACGAAAAATTCCAAACCCTTACACAGTTCTCCCTTGTATTTCGAAGTGAGGGGAGAGAAAAACCTTTCTCTAAAGGCCACACCGGCATGTTCATTTTTTTCCATTTCTTTTTTCAACCTTTTCGAATCCATCCACGGTGCGCCGATGTACTTGAACGGATGGACGGTTCCCCTTCCAGCGGAAACGTTGATTCCTTCCAAAAGACACATTCCCGCGTAAAGTATGCTATGTTCAAGAGAAGGCAGATTCGGTGAAGGCGTGTTCCATAACTGATGTGTATCGTCAAAATACATCCAACGTTTCCAATTCTTCATCCTAACGATTTCGAGATCGACGTTCATATCGTATCGTTCGTTGAAGTACAAAGCCAGTTCACCAACCGTTAAGCCGTATCTCAAAGCCAGGCCGTATCCTCCAACGAACGATTCGAATTTCTTAGAAATCACGGGTCCTTCAACTTTGCCCGAAAGTGGATTTGGTCGGTCCAAGATCACGACTTTTATACCCTTTTTGCCGCATTCTTCCATGGCGTAGGCCAAAGTGTAGATGTACGTGTAAAATCTCAAACCGACGTCTTGAATATCGTACACGAGTACATCCACATCTTTTAACATCTCATCCGTTGGACGATTCGTCTCGCCGTAAAGGGAAAACACCGGAAGGTTGTAATTCGGTTCTACCGTATGGGAAACGTTCCTGCCATCTTCGGCAACTCCCCATATGCCATGTTCCGGTCCGAAAAGTTTCACGACGTTTAGATTCATTTCCAAGAGAAGGTCCAAATCGCTTTTCAATTTCGTGTTCACACCGCTTGCGTTCGTTAAAATCGCGATGTTTTTTCCTTTGAATTTTGGAGCCAATTTCGAAAATTCATCTATCCCAAGAATTGTCATTTTAGTTATCTCCTCGTGTACGGTTAAGTTAACTTTTATCGTAAAGATGGCACGCCACTTGATGTTCACCATTTTCATCAACGTTTATCAAAGTTGGTTCGATTTTTTCGCATATCTTCATCGCGTAGGGACAGCGCGTTCTAAACCTGCATCCGGAAGGCATGTTGATTGGACTTGGTATTTCACCTTTTAGAGTGTTCTTCTTTCCTTTCTCCGAAGTGCGCGCTTCGAATCGTGGCAAAGACTGCAAAAGTGCTTTCGTGTAAGGATGAAGTGGATTGGAAAAGAGTTCTTCGCCATTCGCTATTTCAACCACTTTACCAAGATACATAACCGCTATTCTGTCCGATATGTATTTCGCAAGCGCCATATCGTGGGTTATGAAGAGGTACGTTAAATTGAGCTTGTCTTGAAAGTCCTGCAGCAAGTTCACAACCTGGGCTTGGACGGAAACATCAAGAGCCGACGTGGGTTCGTCGCAAACGACGAGGTCCGGTTCCAAAGACATGGCCCTTACCAAAGCCACGCGTTGACGCTGACCACCGCTGAGTTCGTGAGGATACCTGAAAAGGTATTCTTTTGAAAGGCCAACTTGTTCCAAAAGAGACGCAAGGTAAGAAGAGAGCTCTTTAGGTCTCGATTTGAACTTCTCAGTCATTTCCAAACCTTCACTCAGCGTTCTTTCAACGGTCAAACGTGGATCGAGGGACGAATAAGGATTTTGGAAGATCATCTGAATTTTCTGACGAACGTTCAGGGGCAATTTTTTGGAAATCTCGTACGTTCCTTCTTCCGTTTTGTACAATATCTTTCCTTCAGTGGCTTTGTACAAACCCACAACCACTTTTCCAAGCGTCGTCTTTCCAGAGCCGGATTCTCCCACCAAACAGAGAGTTTCTCCTTTTTTCAGAGAAAGGCTTATATCATCCACGGCTTTCACGTATCCTATGACACGACGAAAAATTCCCTTTTTAACCGGAAAATACATCTTCACATTTTCAATTTGTAATATTTCATTCGTGATCGTCTGATTCATGAGCTGGGGCCTCCCTCTTTATCTGTAAAGCGCCAACATGAGATGAATCGATTGGGTTCCACTTCCACGTATGGCGGTTCGTGATCTTTACAGTAATTCATTCTCAGGGGACAACGCGGATAGAATTTACATCCTTTTGGAAGATCGAATGGACTTGGAACCATTCCGGGAATTGGTTTTAACTTTTCCCCTTTGGGAGTGTTCAGCTTCGGAATGGCCTCGATGAGACCTTTCGTGTAAGGATGAAAGGGAGATTCCACGATATCTTTCACGGGCGCCCTTTCGACTATCTTGCCGGTGTACATAACCATGACCTCATCCGCAAGTTCGGCCACCACTCCCATATCGTGGGTAATTAAAATGGTAGAAGTACGCATTTTCTTTTGAACATCCGCCATTAAATTTATTATCTGAGCTTGGATGCTTACATCCAAACCGGTTGTCGGTTCGTCCGCTATGACCAATTGTGGATCGTCGAGCAAGGCAAGGGCTATCATGACCCTTTGAATCATCCCACCGCTGAACTCGTGAGGGTACTCGTTGAATCTTTTCTTAGGATCGGGAATTTCGACGAGTTCGAGCATTTTTATCGATCTTTCGTACGCTTCGTCTTCAGAGAGATTTTCGTGTTGGTTAAGCACTTCCAAGAATTGTTGGCCTATCGTGTAAAGCGGATCGAACGCGACCATGGGTTCTTGAAAGATCAAAGAGATTTTCTTTTGACGTATTTTTTCCATCTTCTTGAGAGGAAGTTTTAGCAGATCTTCCCCGTTCAACAGAATTTCACCACTGACATGGGCTGTGGATGGAAGAAGGCGCATTATGCTCAAGCCAGTTACACTTTTGCCACATCCGGTTTCGCCGACGATTCCCAATATCTTACCCTTTTCCACATCAAAAGTTATGCCATCGACAGCCTTGACCAAACCATCCAGCGTTTTAAAATGAGTTTTCAGATTTTTCACTTCGAGAAGTTTCATGCATCTCACTCCTATGACATCTTTGCGACTTTGTAGGGATCCAAAGCGTCCCTCAATGAATCGCCGACAAAGGTGAATGCCAAAACCGCGATGACGATGAATATACCGGGTATCATGAGCCAAGGATGGAGTGCTATAGAACTCATACTTTGGGCTTCAGACAAAAGTAATCCCCAACTTGCCATGGGTTCTTTAATGCCAAGGCCCAAAAAGCTCAAGGCGCTTTCGCCAAGTATCATTCCGGGTATTGAAAGGGTGGCCACGACTATAAGGTAACCCATAACGTTTGGAATCACATGTTTTCGAATGATTCTGAAATCACTTTGTCCGGCCAATTTCGCAGCGAGAACGAACTCTTTTTCTCTTAAACTCAACACCATTCCTCTAACAACACGCGCGATTCCCATCCAGCCAAGTAAAGAAAGCACCGTTACAACGCCGAAATACACCCACGTGCTTGGCCAAGAAGGGGGGATTATCATACTTAAAGCCAACCATAAAGGCAAAGTTGGGAAAGACATAAGCAGCTCTATGATTCTTTGCACTACAAGATCAACGGTTCCTCCATAATATCCAGAAAGACTTCCGATTATCGCTCCAAGGATCAAACTTATCGTAACTCCGACCAATCCCACGCTCATTGAAACTTGTCCACCGTACAGAACGCGGCTGAAAAGATCTCTGCCGTATTTATCCGTTCCAAATAAGGCGAGCATCGCATCCGCATCTTGATTTATGCCAAACAGATGAAGATTCGATTTGAAAAGTCCAAAAAAACTCCATTCTTCCCCTTTAACGAAAAAGTGAATGGGATAGATTTTTGTCTTATCCGTTTTGTACTCCATGGCAAAAGTTACGGGATTTCTTTCTTGCTTCAGACCGTATATGAAAGGCACGATGTGAAAATGTCCTTTGTCATCGAAGAAATGTACTCTCACCGGTGCGAGATAACGATATTTGCTGTGCATCGTCGTCATGGCGTAAGGAGAAATAAATCCGGCGAATATGACCAACATGTACAACACGAACAACGTTGTCATGCCAACGATCCCCAATTTGTTCCTGAAAAAGGCGTAGAGTATTTTTTGGCGTTGGGTTAACATCTTTTGCTCTGCCATTTTTACCACTCCCAGATCAGCTGTATCTTATGCGGGGATCGACGGCTGCCAAGAATATATCCGCTATCAGATTTCCCAATTGAAGTAACAAACCGAGCAAAAGTAGAAAAGCCATCACCAAATATTCGTCATGATTTAAGAGAGCGTTGTAAAAGAAAGGTCCCATTGTGGGGATGTTGAGGATTATTGACACTATTATGGTGCCGCTGAAGAGGTACGGCAAAGACATTCCGGCGATGGTTATCATCGGATTTATGGCGTTTTTGAAAGCGTGCTTGCGCATGATCGTCTTTTCGCTGAGTCCTCTAGCTCTGAGAGAGACTATCATTGGAGAATTTATCACTTCGAGCATGTTGTTTCTCATCACCCTCATTATACCGGCAATTCCAGCCGTTCCTATCACCACCGTTGGAAGCCAAATGTGATTGAGCATATCCACGAATTTTGCCCATGACCAAGGTGCCCCTATGAATTGTTGTGAGAAAAGTCCACCCACGGATGTGCTTCCCACGTTGAGCATGAAATACATGAGAACAATGGCAAAGAAAAAATCCGGTATGGAAAGTCCCATGTATCCAACGATCGTTGCTATGTAATCTCCCACACTGTATTGATGAAGAGCCGAATACATGCCCAAAGGTATGGCTATGCTCCATGTGAATAACATCGAAAATAAAGAGACCACTATGGTCCAACCCATTCTATTCCATATCAAAGTGGATACTGGAACCTGATAAGCGAAAGAATAACCAAAATCTCCATGCAACACGCCTTTTAACCACATGAAATACTGCACTATTGCCGGCTTATCAAGTCCAAGATTTTTCTTCAATTGAAGAACGGTTTGGGGGGAAACCCTTGGATTTTCAAGGTATTGACTCACGTAACTTCCGGGCTCCAACTTGACAACTATGAAACACAATATGGAAATGGCAAACATCATTGGTATCATGATTAGAAGTCGCCTAACGATGTACGAAAACATTTCAAGCACCTCCAACTTAAAAATGTGAGAGAGCAAGCTCTCTCACATTTCACCTCGCATTATTTGAAGAAGGCCGTAAGCACGGAATGAACTATGATTCCCTTTTTATTCTCGAAGAAGTTTCCAACGTTCTTTCTGACGACCATCAAATTGTTTCCCTTGCAGATGTAAATGAACGGCAACATCGTTTCGTAGACTTCTTGCCATTCATCGTAGTATTGTTTTCTCAGAGCTTGATCCATGCTGGCTTGACCTTTTTCAAAATCGTTCCAAACGACTTTTTCCCACCATTTCATGTTTTCAAAAATGGGTTCATGAGTCTTTTTATCCATCGTGGAAAGATGGCAATAATAAAGCGGATTTCCGGGTTGCCAAATCGCTTTTCTCAATTGAGGATCTGGCTGATCGCCAAAGGCCAAAAGGGCGGCTTGGAAATTACCCGCGAGCGCCTTTTGGTAAGCGATGCTGACGTTCAATGGTTGAACGTCCACTTTTATTCCTATCTTTTTGAGATCTTGCTGGTATATCATGTAAATACCGGAATACGTTGGAGGATTGTTTCTGGTTAACAGGGAAAATTCAACCTTTTTGCCGTCCGGGAATCTGCGTATTCCATCCGGTCCCTTTTTGAGTCCCAAACTGTCGAGAATGGCGTTAGCCGCGTCAAGATTGAACTTCCTGGCTATTTTTTCAACTTTAGGATCGTACCAATACGTTCCGGGAAGCACCGGTCCCACACGTGGAGTCGCCAACGTGTTGTAAACCTCGTTTACTATTTTTTGACGATCCAGAGCGTATTCCATGGCTTCCCTGAAAGAAAGGTTGTTGAACAAAGCGTGGAGATCCGGATCTTTAACGTCAAAGTTAAAGGTGATGTGCAACGGGCTCGGTGTTGGGTTCAAAGATTTAGCGTTGTAAACTTTGAATGGAGCTCCAGAGAGTTCTTTTTGTTTTAGATAAGGATAATCTCCAGGAGAAATTGTGAACCAGTCTATTTGACCGGATTCGAACATAGCCAAAGCCGTTTCTGGATTCTTGACTATCAAAAAGACCAGCTTATCAACGTACGGGAGCTGATGTCCCCATGGATCCACTTCCCAGAAGTTTGGATTTCTCTTCAAAACCACTTTTTGGCCTGTCACGTATTTTTCAAGGATGAAAGGACCACAAGACGGTATCTTCGAGGGGTCCGTGTTAACTCCCCAAGCTTTGTTGAAGGCAGACGGATCCGTTACCTTTGGGTTGAAAGCCGGAATGTATTGAGCGAGAGAATGTTTCGGCATTATCAAGGCTGGAGTTAAGACCATGAAAAACGCACCGTATGGAGCCGGCAAAATCGCCTTAACCGTATAATCGTCTATCTTCTTCCACACTATGGGCTTTCCGTTTATGGTGAATCTCGCAACTTCGTTTCCAAGAGCGTGTGGGTTCATAAGAACGTAGTTCATCGTGAACGTCACGTCATCTGCCGTTAAAGGTACTCCGTCTGACCACATAACATGTCTCAGGTGGAAGGTGATCTCCTTTCCGTCTTTTGAGACTTCCCAGCTTTTTGCAAGGGCTGGTTCTATCTTCTTCGTGATCGGATTGAGCTGGACGAGAGGCATGAAAAGCATTCCATCCACCGCGTACGCGGCGCCACTGAGCGTTCCGTAGTAGTTGAAGGATTGTGGTTCAGAACTCAGACGAAGTGTGAGAGTGCCTCCGTACTTTCCCGGAGATTGAAACATCTCCTTACCCAAAGCTAAGACGTCCTTTGGCGTTGCCGCCAGCACCAGCATGCTACCTACTAGTAGTAGCACGAGTGACAACACTACAACTTTCCTCATTCTGGTAACCCCCTTTGAATTGGTCTATCCCCGGCATAGCCGGTTTATGAATTTGGGAATTGAAATCATCTTTCGAAAAATTCCAAAGGCTCTTCGTAAAAATTCGCAATGTCGTTGGTGTTCAACTCGTTTATCCATAAATTTGAAAGTGCCATCAACTCAAGCTGCTTCACACTGTGACTGTCGCTACCGAATGAGAACTTCACTCCGCGGCCTTTAAGATTTTCGACCAAAAAATCACTTTCTTTTATTCTGTCGGGTACCAAACTTATCTCCAGGACCTTCTTGTTTTCTTTAACCAGCTGCACTACCTCTTCTAAATGCGCTCTGAAAAAATCCCATCCTATCTTGTTTAAAGGATGGGCTATGATTTTCACAACTTCGTTTTGTATTAAAACCTTTAAAAGTTCAAAGGCCTTTTCTTTTCCCTTTGAGTAATCGAAATGAACGGCGCCCAAAACGAAATCTGCTTTTTCGAGGATTTCCGTTGGATAATCGAGCGTTCCATCTTCGTTCACATCTATTTCCACGCTCTTGAAAATCCTCAACGGCGTGTTCTTTTGCAATTCGTCCACATATTCCATCTGCTTCAAGAATTTTCTCTCGTCCATCTGAACCGTTCCCTTGTTCACAAGGGAGTGATCGCTTACGCTTATGTATTTGTATCCCAATTCCTCGGCTTTTTTCACGTAACTTTCCAGATCATACGTACCATCGCTCCAATTCGTGTGAACGTGAAAATCGCCTTTTATCGCAGGTGGAATACCTTTCTCGATGGCCCCTTGAATCCTTTTTCTTAAAAACGGATCGTCGTAAACCTTGGAAAACCTCATCAATATCCTCTTTAAAAACAGCGTTTCGCATTCTTCAACTACCATTTTTTGGGAATACTCTTCCATCGTCACATTTGAATTTTCAAAATTCTTGGCGTGAAATTCGATCCTTTCTTTGGAAATTCCAGCGATTTCGAGAAAGAGTTTGAAAACCTTCAAATCTTCTCCCTTCACTTTATGGCCCCTTCCGTCATTCCCGCTATGAAATACTTCGATAGCAAGAAGAATATCACCATTATGGGTAAGACGGATAAACTCAGAGCCGCTGAGATCAACTGCCATTTGTTCGAGAATTCTCCGAAAAATATGGATATCGCCAACGGAACGGTTTCCTTGTTTTCACTGTTTATTATTATCAAAGGGAAGAAAAAGTCATTCCATATTCCAACGAAATTCACCAGTCCAACCACTATCATAGCCGGCCTTGTCAAAGGAAGCGCTATTTTGAGAAAGATCGTCCAGGGACTCGCTCCATCTATTCTGGCGGATTCCTCTATTTCCGCCGGAATGCCGTCCATGAACCTTTTCATCAAAAACGTCGCAAAAGATATGCCGGTCGCTATGTACACCACTATCAAGCCGGTTCTCGTGTCCAAGAGGTTCAGATCGTTTAGCATGACGTATATTGGTATTATGGCAAGACGAGCTGGCAAGGCCAGTCCAACGATTATGAAGAGATATATAGTTCTTCTAAACGGAAAATCGTATCGAGATATCACGTACGCCAACATTGAAGACACGATCAAAATACCGCCAACGGATAAAGTTGAGACCAAAAAACTGTTCACATAGGCGTTGAAAAGATTGGCGCTTTTCCAAGCTTCCACGTAATTTTGAACGTTTAAAGTGGAGGGCAGCGAAAATGGATTCAAAAATATATCCCTCAAACTTTTGAAGGAATTCACGAATATCATGGCGAACGGCGTCGCAATTATCACAACGTAGACGGTTAAAACGCTGTAAATTACGGTTTTTCCCCATTTTCCAACTTTAAGCATTACGACTCCTCCTATCAACCACGTAAGCGTAAACCAGAGAAAGTGGCATTACCACCAAGAAAATCAAGACGGCCACCGCGGCTCCAAGGCCAAAATCCGCTCTGCTACTTCCCAGTCCTCCAAAAGCGGTTCTGTAGAAAAGCGTTCCCAAAACATCTGTACTTCTAAAGGGCCCAGCCTGTGCGCCTTCCAAAGCGTAAACTATGTCGAAAACGTTGAACGTCCATATGAACAGCAAAATCGAAAGAGTTTGAAAAGTTGGAATTGTTAGGGGGAAGAGTATCTTGGTTATCACCTTGAAATTGGATGCTCCATCTATGTACGCCGCTTCCAACAATTCACGCGGAATATCCAAAAGAGAAGCCGTGAACACGAGCACGTAAAAGCCTAGATTTCTCCAAACGTTGACGGCTATGATGGTGTTCAAAGCGAGATTCGGATCACCGAGCCAAGGTTGAGCGAGTGCACCAAGTCCAACATGTCTTAAAAACTGATTAACCAATCCTATTTGTGGGTTAAGCATCATGGACCATATAAACCCAACTAAAATCATCGAGATGATGTTCGGCAAATACACCATCATTTGGAAGAAACGTTTTCCCTTTACTATTGAAACGAGGAAGATCGCAAGTAAAAATCCCAATCCCAATTCGAATATGGTAACGAGTATGAAGTAATAGATGTTGTGCATGAAAGCATTTCGAAACTCATTTCCAAAACTTCCAAATAATATATCCTTGAAATTCTGCAGTCCAACAAACGTTTTCGCTCCGGCTCCAGGCCATTTGTAAAAGCTCAATATGAAACTGAAAATGAAAGGGTATATGACAAACGTCACGTAGAGAATCAAAGCCGGTAATACGAAAAGAAGAACGTATCTCTTTTTTATGCTCACAGCTATCCCCTTTCTTAAAGTGGCACGGCGTTTAAGGGCAAAACGCCGCGCCATTTTTCAGAACTTTATTTCTTCATCAAAGGCTTATACCATTGTGAAATTTTGTCCTGCGCCATTTTTGCAAATTCTTCCGGTGTTATCTTACCGGCGTACATGGCTTGCATGCCAGGACTCAAGACGTCCGTGTACAAAGAAGGTGAATGTGCTGTTAAGACCGAACCAACCCAGTAAACGTATGGAGAAGCGTGTTCTTCCGCAACCTTAAGAACTTTCTGAAGGATCGGAACATTCGGCATGGTGGCTCCCTTAACGGCTGGAATGTTTAAAGTTTCTTTGGCAAAAATCGTTCCGAATCTTGGCGTCGCGGCAAATTGAAGCACTTTAAGTGCCATGTCTGGATGTTTTGAATTGGAAGTGAGTGCAAGACTTCCATCCATGAAAACGTACGCCCATGGCTGAGAGTATTCACAATCCGGTGGAACCATGAAATATCCGACGTTGACGTTGGGATTCAACTCTTTCCACATTCCGTATCCCCAAATTCCGTAGAAAACCATCGCGGCTTGTCCAAAGGCAAAAGCGGCGTTCAGATCATCGGTGGTGTTGGCCATGTAACCTTTTTGGTAGTAAACCTTCAAATCGTTCAGCAATTTGTTCACGTGTACCCACGCTGGATCAAGGAAATTGGTTTCGCCATCTAACAATCTCTTTATCCAACATGGACCTAGTACACTCACACCCGTCATAGCGTGTTGCATCGCAAGAGCCCAACCGGCTTTTCCCGGAACGAAGAACGGGGTAACACCGTTTTTCTTCAAAATCTCCGCGTTCTTAACCAATTCGCTCCATGTTTTAGGCACCTTCAGTCCGTATTTTTTGTATATATCCTTGTTGTAGAAAATTCCCACAACTTGAACGGCAAATGGAACACCGTAATGTTTTCCATCGGATGCTTTTATGAAATTCAGCACGCTTGTATTGAAGTGGGAAAGTGATACCTTTCCATCGATTGGAACGAGCAGTCCCGCATCTATTAAAGCTTGTGTTCTTTGACCCGGCAACCTTCTTGAATAGATTATATCCGGACCTTTTCCACCTTGAAGCGCTATTTGGACTTTTGAATCGTACTCTGTGGGAAGAAATGAACGAAAATCGATTTTCACGTCTATTCCCTGGGCGTTCATCTCTTTTTGTACTTCTTTCCAGACCGGCGCGTCTTGAGAACGCCATGACCATATTTGAATGGTCGTAGATGCCATCATCGTGATGACCAGCAGAACGAGGATAGAAGAAAACACCATCACCTTACGCACTTAAAATCCCTCCCTTATTTTAGTTAATGGATGTCCAATGAATTTCAGAAGAATTCATTCTAAGACATCCCTTATTCTTCCGTTATGTGCTTTTAAAAGTTTTTCCGCCTCGTTTAAACTCTTACCCGTTAGAGCCATGACGATCGCCACCT
>CAZCZS010000026.1:0-21494 GCA_964503355.1 uncultured Mesoaciditoga sp. | reverse complement strand
CCGGGATCTCGTTCTCACTTCAAAAGAAGGTCATCCTGAACTTGATTCAGGATCTTGTCCTTCAAAAGAACGGGACTCCGGATCGTAGGTCGCAATGACGTTAAGGTCAAAGACTCTTATCAATGGGTCGTAGATCGGAATGACGTTGAGGACAAAGATTCCATCAAGCGGTTAGATTTTAGAAGCAATTAAAAGAAAATCTGAGAAATCAACAAAAAAATGTACTTAATCGTTCCTAAAGCTCTTAAAAAGCTTTAAATCTCTTTTAAATAAATTTGCAAGTTTCACGAAATAAGATTATTATATGAGTAAACGTTTACTTTAATTTTGATTGTGTTTAATTCCATGGTTCATATCGTATCTTTCAATGGAAAGAGCGTTAAAAAAGTAGTTAAAGAGTTGCAATTTTGCTCTAATCTATCTTTTCACTTAAGAACTATTTTTATTACGTTTTCAGCTGTTTAAGTTAACAGCATCCTAAAATTCTAGGGAGGTGTTCCTATGAAGAAGGTGTTTTTTGTCGTGGTAGCGTTGCTGGCTATAGGCATTTTCGCCTTTGCTGCAAGTGAGCCACAGTACGTGCTTAGATTTGGGACGGTGGCTGCACCGACACAACCACAGGTAAAAGCCATGAAAGTATTTGCGCAAGTAGTTGGGGAACTTAGCAATGGGAAGATAAAGGTGGAGGTTTTTCCATCCGGGCAGCTTGGAGATCAACGTTCAATGTTGTTGGCAACCATGCGCGGAGACTTGGCGATGTTTGATGATGCGGGACCAGCGTGGTTCGCAGATCTTTGCGGCGTTCCGCAGATGGGTGTTCTGAATGCGGCTTACGTTTTCAGGAATATAGATCACATGTACAGAGTTATGACCGGCCCAATAGGACAAAAATTTTTCAAAGAACTTGAACAAAAAGCCAACCTGCACGTTTTAAGTACATGGTATTTGGGAACTCGTGAACTCGATCTGACAAAGAAAGCCGGGCCTGTTAGAACCCCAGCTGATCTGAAGGGAATAAAACTTAGAATGCCAAACAGTAAAGTCTACCTTGATATGGCTAGAGCTTTGGGAGCAATACCTACGCCTATGGATTTCACGGATGTTTACCTTGGACTTAAAACGGGTATAATTGATGGTCAAGACAACCCACTCCCAACGGACTATTCCGCGAAATTCTGTGAAGTCACCCATTACATAGTCTTAACAGATCACCTTATCGGTATATTGAACCCTGTTATAAATGCCAAGCTTTGGAACAGCATGCCTAAAGAATATCAAGATTACATAAACAGAGCCATGGAAGTTGCGAAATTTTACATGGATTACCTTGTGACGAAACAAGAAGCGGAACTGATAAGCAAATTCGTAAAGGATTACCACATGGAAATAATAATTCCAGACAAGAAAGCATTCATGGAACATGCAAGAGAATTTTACAGTCAGCCCGAGTTTGATAAACTCTGGGGAAAGGGAATGTACGAAAAGATTCAAAACTCTTATTGAAGGAATGGGGGATTTCCCCCCATTTCCTTAAGTGAGTTTGAATGGAGTGGATGTGGGTGAAAAAAGTATTTAAAATATTCCTTGACGTTGTCGAAATGCATTTTGCGGCTATTTTGCTTTTCCTTTTGTTTTTGAGTATGGTGATTCAAGTTGTAATGCGATACGTTTTTGATTATCCTTCACCAGCGCTATACGAAATAATGACGTGGAGTTTTGTGTGGACGGTGTGGATTTCCGCGGCGTTGGCTTGGAGATACAACGATCACATAAAATTCAACATCATTTATGAAAAATTGCCCCGGAAAGTTCAGTTGATAATTGATATCTCCTTCAATGCCATTTTCAGTTTTACGCTTGGAATATCTTTCTTCCCAGTACTGAATCAAGTTATATGGTACAAAATCATAAGATCGCAGGTGTTGGGCATACCATGGGATTATCTTTTGATGGTTCTTCCTATTTCGATGGCATTGATTTTGTTTCACAATGCTTTATGGATTTATTACGAATTTGATGAACTCATACGTGGTAAAAAGCACAAAATGGAGGATAAGCCATGGGTTTAATCTTGTTTACGTTGATGTTCGGAGTGATGTTCACCTTTGGGTATCCCATAGTTTTTGCGATGATAACAGGTGGAATCTTTTACATACTATTTTCTCATCTCACCCTTTCGAGTTTGATAGACATGCTCATAATTCATTTTTCCTCTCAAACCGTTCTTATCGCCGTTCCGCTTTTTATATTCACGGCGAACGTGATGAACGATTGCGATATAACAACGAAACTCTTTGATTTCGTCCAAGAGATAATGGGTCCCATAAAAGGAGGATTGGGATATGCCAACATAGCCGCAAGCGTTATATTTGCCGGAATGAGCGGATCTGAGATAGCGGACGTTTCCGGAATTGGGAGTATAGAGATAAAGGCCATGAAAGACAACGGTTACGATGGTGCTTTTTCGTGCGCCGTTACATCTGCTTCTGCCGTGATAGGTCCCGTCATTCCTCCAAGTATACCTATGATAATATACGCCATGTTAACCGGCACATCGTTAGGATATCTTTTCTTAGCTGGATTTTTACCGGGATTATTGTTGGCTGCCGCCGAAGCAGTTTTAACGTATGTGCTGTCGAAAAAAAGGAATTATCCGGCCGGTGAAAGGGTTCCTTTTCCAAGGCTCTTTCGAGATTTTTTAAGGTCATTTCCGGCACTTTTAACCATAGTTATCCTGTTGTACGGCATATACGGTGGCGTTTTCACGGCAACGGAAGCCGCAGCGATAGCGGCCGCTTACGTGATAATAATAAGTTTTCTCATATACAGAAGCTTGGGCCTTAAAAAATTGTACAAAATTTTGCTTAAGACAACGGAAAACGTTGGATTCATAAGTAGTATAGTTGCAGCCGCTTACGTGGTAACGTACGTAGTTGCAAGAGAAAACGTACCTTCCATGTTGACCAACATCTTTATATCATCCGGATTGCTTTCAAGTAAATGGACTTTGCTGTTGGGAGCGAATTTGTTGTACTTTGTGCTGGGGATGTTCATAGACGTTTCGATCATCCAGCTTGTCGTAATTCCGCTGATTTTCCCTTTAGTGGTAAAAATGGGGATAGATCCAGTTCATTTTGGCGTCGTTACCACTATAAATCTCATGATGGCACTTAACACACCTCCTTACGGAGAAGCTGCTTTTATTACAAGTGCTATAAGCGAAACACCTGTAAAGGACGTTTTCAATGAGATGTTGAAGTATTGGATACCGGTGGAATTTTTAACCTTGATGGTTATAACTTATTGGCCTAACTTCACTTTGTTTTTGCCGAGACTGTTTGGTTACTCAGGTTGATGAAAGAGGGGATTTGTATGGGAATTGAAGGTGTTGTAACGGCAGTGGTAACCCCGATGTCAAAGAATGGTGGAAGGGTCGATTTCGAAGCGATCCCAGCGTACGTGGATTTTCTGGTTCAAAAGGGAGTCAATGCCATATTCGTTAACGGTACAACTTCAGAGGGATTACTCTTAAGCATAGATGAAAGGCGACGAGTCCTAGAAGCGTTTTTAAAGGCAGCAAGAGGGAGGATAAAGGTCATCGCACATTGTGGAGCGTTAAGGCTTAAAGAAGTTTTTACCTTGATGGAGCACGCTCAAAAAATCGGAGTTGATGGAGTCGGTGTCGTAACACCGTTTTATTACAGGCTCAAAGAAAAAGAAGTCGGAGGCTTTTACGCCAGGCTGGGAGAAAAATTTCAAGATCTTCCGATATATCTTTACAACATTCCGGCGTTGACGAACAATTGGATCACACCTAAAATCGCGACGAATCTGCATAAAAGATATTCAAACATCGTGGGAATTAAAGATAGCAGTGGCGATTTTTCTCACGTTTTATCCCTCGTAAACGACACTCCAAAAGATTTTTCGGTGTTGACCGGATACGATAGGGCTTTTCTCTCCGTGCTTTTCATCGGAGGGAAAGGATGCGTATCTGGACCAGCAACGGTTTTTCCAGAGTTCTTTGTTGAAGTTTGGAAAGCTTTTAAAGCTGGAAAATACTCGCAGGCTAAAGAACTTCAAAAGAAGTTGACGAAACTGTCGTTGGCTTTGGATGATGGAGCCAATATTCCCCTCTTGAAATCGGTTCTAAGGTGGAGGGGAGTAAGAGTGGGTGGAGTTAGAAATCCATTTTTGGAATTGGAAGACGAAGAAGCAAAACATTACAAAAAAAGAATAGACCGAGTGCTAAGAGAAGTTGGATTGGATTGGAAAGCTTGAAAAAGAAGAAAACGTAAAGAGGTGAAGAGGTTATGAACAAAATAAAAGTTGGAATAATGACTTTTTCAGATGGAAGGAAAAATGTCAATGAAGAGTTGAAACAGATAAACAAAAACTTTCAACACTCTATCGTGAACGCTTTGGAATCGACAAAAGAAGTGGAGATGATAGAAGCGGATGAAATCATCTCCAAACCTTCTTTGGCCAAAAGGGAAGCTTTAAAATTAAGAGAAAAAGGAGCCGAGCTTACCATATTCAACTACGCCGTTTGGGCTTTCCCGCATTTTTCTGTGATAGCCAGCAAGTTCGCACCTGGACCTTTTCTTCTCTTTGGAAACATAAATCCCAAATACCCTGGAATGGTTGGAATGCTTGCAGCAGCTGGGGCTTTAGATCAAAGCGGAACGGTTCACAAAAGACTATGGGGAAACGTTGAAGATGAAAGTGTTCTGAGAGATGTGCTCTCTTTCATACGAGCGGCGGCGGCTTTCAACGCCTTAAAAGGGCAGAGGTACGGTGTGATAGGTGGTCGTCCTATGGGCATGTACACAACCGTTCCGAACGTTGATTTATGGAATTCCATCTTCGGAATAGATGTGGAACATATCGATCAATACGAGGTCATCAGATTATCCGAAAAAATCGACGATTCCAGAGCAGAAGAGGGTTTAAAATGGCTTGAAAAAATGGTGAAGAAGATTCATTACGACGGCGTTCAACTTACTCCTGAAAAGTTGAAAAAACAGATAAAAAGTTATCACGCCATTCAACGAATAGTGAGAGAAAATGAGCTGGATTTTGCCGGAATCAAAGGGCAACCTGAATTAACGGACAATTTTGTAACCATGGATGTCGCCGAAGCCTTTATGAACGATCCGTACGATTGGGAAGGAAAACATGAACCATTTGTGTTGGCCACCGAAGCCGATTCAGATGGTGCACTTACCATGCAGATTTTTAAACTCATAGCCAAAACTCCAGTTTTGTTCGCAGACGTGCGTCATTACGACGAGAAAGACGATTTCTTCGATCTTTGTAATTCCGGTGAACATGCAACTTATTTTGCCGGAAAATCGTTTGAAGCCGAGGAGAACTTGAAGAAGGTGGAATTCTATCCTGAAGGATTTTATTTTCCGGCTGGAGGAGCATCTGTTAGGCATATAGCCGCTCCGGGCGAAGTTACACTCGCCAGACTTGCAAGAAAGAATGGAAAATATTGGATGGCGATTTTGCCGGCCGAATTCTTGGATTTTGGAGAGAAAAAGAACGAGGAAAAGGCTCGGGCAACGCAAGTAGAATGGCCTCACGCTTTTGCAAGGTTAAGGGTAAGGGCTCAAGAATTTCTTTCCAGCTATGATTCGAATCACATTCATGGTGTGTACGGAAACTACGTAAGCGAATTGGTGGATTTTTGTAAAATTGCGGGTATAGATTACAAAATTTACGGGTGATTATGAATGAGATATGTGGCAGGTGTAGATATAGGTACCAGTTCTACGAAAGCCGTTGTAACCGATGAAAATTTGAATATAATCTCACAGGCAAGCGCCTCTTACTCCATTGAAATGCCGAAGCCGATGTTCGCCCAACAGGAGGCTAAAGTATGGCTAGAAGGTTTTGTTAAAGCCTTAAGATCTGCCATTGAAAAATCCGGAGCTAAAAAAGTGGAAGCTTTGTGTATCAGCGGTCTTTATGGAGGATCAGGTGTACCGTTGGATTCGAATATGAATCCCCTCGGTCCGGCTCTCATATGGATGGATAAACGTGCCGTTGAGGAAACCGAATGGGTTAAAAAGCGTATAGGAGTCGAAAAACTTTTTGAAATTACCGGAAATTACGTCGATCCTTACTTTGGATTTACAAAGATACTATGGTTAAAAAATCATCATGGTGGCTGGAAGAAATTCAATCTTTTACTTTCACCAAAAGATTACGTGATATTCAAAATAACGGGGAAGATAGTGACGGATTATTCTTCCGCTGGAAATATTGGAGGTGTTTTTGATTTAAAAAGAAGAAGGTGGTCTGAAGAACTATTGAAAGAAATGGGCATACCATGTTCTCTTTTTCCAGAAGATATAATTCCTTCTGATACTATTGCCGGAAGACTAAACGCGCAATTTTCATCTGTTCTTGGATTGAAGGAAGGTACTCCCGTGGTGGCGGGGGGAATAGATGCTGCGGTGGCAACTTACGCCGCAGGCGTTGAAAAAAGTGGTGAACATGTTGCGATGATAGGTACCTCAATGTGTTGGGGAACGATCCACAACGGGAGATACCTCACCCCAAAAATGGTGAATATGCCATATGTTGTTAAACCGTTGGAAAATATCTATTCCTTCGGAGGGGCTACGACGGCGGGAGCACTTCTTGAATGGTTTAAAAGGGAATTGGCCAAAAACGAAACGTTGGAAGAACTTGAAGAAGAAGCTTCTACGATTCCTCCTGGATCTGAAGGGGTAAAAGTGGAACCGTATTTTATGGGTGAGAGAGCGCCTCTTTGGGATCCTAATTTGAGAGGAAGTATAACGGGATTGACGCTTTCAACAACGCGCGCCCATATCTACAGGGCGTTTTTGGAATCAATCGCCAATTCATTGAAGATGAACGTTGACACGGCAAAAGCGACGAAGATCCCTCTTTCAAATGAGATGTACGTGGTGGGAGGGGTAACGAAAAGCAAACTGCTTATGAAGATAATAGCTCAAAGCGTTGATATGAAGATAAAAACCCTTCCTTCTTCACTTGATGCACCGATAGGAGATGCCAAGTTGGCTTTGAACAGAAAAGAAAGATGAAAGTTATTTCTTCGTTAACCTTTGAAGAAGTTGGAGAAGTGTGTATTCTTTCAGTTCCATAAGATCCGCTTCCCTTCCAAAGGGGCAATTTTTTATGCACAAGCCACAGTCGGTTCCTATCTTTCCCCAAAAGGAATAACATTTCTCTTGTGTTATTCGCCATCTCAACTCGCCATCTATCATCACTCTTTCTCCATGAGGAATGGCCTGCATAGGGCATTTCTTGGCGCATCTGGTGCAAATATCGCAAAAAGATGAAAGATCGATGTTCAATTTTTCATCTGGTTCAAGTGGCATTTCCGTCGTCACGGCTCCAAGTCTAACGGCGGGGCCGTATTTTGGTGTTATCAAAAGACCGTTTCTACCTATTTCACCCAATCCGGCATCTCTTGCGAGAGTTGGGAGAACAACCAAATAATTTCCGTCCATATGATTTCTCGCTCTGTAGCCCAGCTCTCTTATGAAGTAAGAAATTTGCATTCCGATTATCGCGGCTTTTACGTAAGACATTGAACTTTCAATCACTTCTGGCAAATTAGGAGCCTGTTCTATGTTTTCTCTTTTCATTCTCACTCCAAAAACCACGGCATAAGGTAGAAGATCGTCTACCTTTTCACCGTAATGCTCAAGGGGTCTCCCTCTATGACTGTAATAATGATATGGTTTGGTTTCGGCAATTCCAACGAGATCTGCTCCGCAATCTTCGGCGATCCTCTTTATCTTTTTTGTTATCTCGTTTGGCTTTACCATCACCTTTTTTGAGATGGATTTCCATCGACAAGTGGACGAATATCCGAAAGAAATTTGAAGTTGGAAATTACGAAGTTTGAATCTATCGGATGATATGCCGGCGTTGAAGGTGAGCATATGCCATTTCCGTTTCGTAATTCGTCATCTATCGATTTTTTATCAGGATGTTTTGAATAGTAATCCTTATAGTTCCTTTTGTTCTTTTCATAAGTCATTCTCGCAAACATCGTATCTCTTTCGTCGTACCTTTTCATTCTTTTTCATCCTTTCTTTATTCAATTGATTTGTAAATCCAATCCTTTTCGTTTTCCAACTCTTCTGCCAGCTTTTCAAAGGACCATATTTTGAGATTAAGGATGGCCTGCTGTATCAGCATTTCAAGACCATCGATGGTTTTCAATCCTTCGTTTTTTGCCGATTTTAGAAATTTCGTGGGTCGTGGATTGTAAATCAAGTCGTAAACGACACACCTTTTTGGAAGGCGTGATAAATCCAAAGATGGCATATCATCAACATTTGGATACATTCCAATCGGGGTAGCGTTAACGACGAGCGCCACTTTTGATAAAGGTGGAAGGCCGTACTTCAAACCGAATTCATCTGCCAATTTTCGTCCTTTTTTTTCTGTGCGATTTACAACGTAAACGTTCATTTCCATTTTTTTCAAGGCGTAACAAACGGCCCTGGCGGCTCCACCTGCTCCTATGACAAGCGCGTATCTTCCTTTGAGTTTCACATTTTTCAAACTTCTCTGAAATCCCTGCCAATCGGTGTTAAATCCTACTCTGTTGGCGTTTACAACGTTAACCGCTCCTATCTCTTTTGCATCGTCTGAAACTTCTTCCAGATGTCCAATTATCTTTGATTTGTAAGGGATCGTCACGTTGTAGCCTTGCAAATCATGAGTTACATCTTCAACTATGAAATCAAAGGCATCTTTAGGTATTTCAAATGTTTTGTAAACCGCGGTTATTCCGTGTTTTTTGAAAAGCCCGTTGTAGATATACGGAGAAAAGGTATGAGAAAGATGTTCACCTATTATTCCGAATTTTCGCATTTTTCCACCTCTTCAGCAATTTTCAAAATTTCACTTGCGATCTTTCTTAAGACTTTAGATGTGTTTGTGCCGTTGTATTTTGCGAATACTTTTGCCAGTTGCGGATCTTGCTTTGAGAGTCTGGTCATGGATACATAGCCCGGTCCAGCGAATTTTTCGTAGGTTTTCCCCAGTTTTTTGATTGTTGATGAGATGAAATAAGGGGCGTGACTTGTGTAAGCGATCGAAATATCATGCTCTTCTGAGTTAGTCCATAACGGCTTTGCTCCTAAGAGTTTAACGAATTCTTCAACGATTTTCTCGTCTCGTGGAGTACACTTTACCTTTACAAGGGCAAAGTGCTTTCCTTCAAAGAGATGTGCATCCCACGAATCTGGACCCACACGCTCGTTGCCAGCGATTGGATGACCACCAATGAAATTCAAACCGATTTCTTTCGCCTTTTCAACCACTTGAGATTTCACAGAAGCTGTATCCAAATATAGGTTTTCCTTCGGTAGTTTATTCATCATCTTCAAAAGAACTGGAATGTGCAAAGCCAAAACAACCAGATCGTAACCTTCAAAGTTGAATTCTTCACATCTTGCATTCAACAAGGAACAAATTTTAGGGTTCACATCAAAAAGAGTCGGTTCAATGCCGACCTCTCGCAACTTTAACGCCATCGAACCTCCTATTTGTCCCAATCCCACGATTGCCATCTTCATGAAAATCCTCTCCGTTTCAGAATGTTCAGCACTTCTTGCGAAAAATTCTCAAGAGAAACGTTGTAAATTTCGCTTGCTTCGGCATCCCAAGCTGTTTCACCTTTATTCACTATTATCAATTCTCCACCGTTATCCAAAACGATTTTCGGAAACATACCAACGGGATAGATAACCAATGTTGTTCCCATGGCGATGAGCAATGTGGAATCTTCCAGCATTTTATAAGCCAAACTCACGTCATCTTCGGGTAGGACTTCTCCAAAGAAAACTATATCAGGTTTTATTAGACCTCCACAATCACATCTGGCAACTTTATCTTCGGATTTTAGAGATCTTTTCTCCATTTCTTCCAAAGAAAATTTTCTTGAACATTTAAGGCAATGCCCACTTTTTATACTTCCATGAACGTTGGCAACGTTTTTTGATCCGGCTTTTTCGTGTAGCATATCTATGTTTTGGGTTATAACTCCTTTTATAAGTCCTAAATCTTCAAGGACTTTCACCATAAGATGCACGGAATTCGGTTTGGCGTTTTTCATCGTAAAGAGATATTTCGTGGCGAATTCGTAAAAGTAAGAAGGATTTCTTAGAAAGTTTTCCAAACCAAACAGCTCTTCTGGATTGTATTTAGAGTAAATGCCATGTGGGGAGCGAAAATCAGGAATGCCACTTGGAGTACTTATTCCAGCTCCCGTTAGTATGGTGGTTTTACCTGCGTGATCTTTCAATTTTTTTAAAAAAGAGATCACTTTTTCTTCCATATTCTTCACCTTACTTCTGGTTGAATACAAACATAATGGATCTTTTTAATTCCATTTTGTCTTGTCAATATGTTAACATATATTCATCAAAATGTGGAGGTGCTAAGGTTGAAGGCCATAAGGGGAGCCACGTTTATCAAGGAGGATTCTTACGTTGAGATCGAGAGAGCCACTCTCGAGTTGATGAAAAAAATTTACTCCAGAAATTCTCTGGGAGACGAAGAAGTGGTAAGCGTGATTTTCAGTGTGACGAAGGATCTTCGTTCCATGAATCCGGCAACGATTTTCAGAAAAAGTGGACACGATGACGTACCTCTCATGTGCTTTCAAGAAGCCGATTTCACAGGAGCTCCCCAAAAAGTTTTAAGGGTGTTGGTTTTAACATCAAGGGAGAAAGATTCCACAGTTTTCAACGTTTACGACGGCGCAGAAATTTTAAAGAATTGGAGATGGAAGGTATGAAAATTCACGTTGTAAATGGGCCAAATCTCAACATGCTTTCCAGACGTGATCCCAACGTTTACGGAAAGATTGGATATGCCGAGTTGGTTGAAAAGATAAAAAAGTGGTGTGAGGAAAATAGGGTGGAGGTTGATTTTTTTCAGTCTAACCATGAGGGAGAGATCGTGGATTACATTCAAAAATTACCCGATGAAGATGCCATAGTTATAAATCCCGGTGCCCTTGCGCATTACAGTTACGCTTTAAGAGATGCACTTGAAATGTTCAAAGGTGTTAAAGTTGAAGTGCATATTTCCAACGTGTTTAAGAGAGAATCATTTCGCGCGCAAAGCGTCACGGCCGCCGTCTGTGATGGAATTTTATCCGGTTTCGGGAGCGAAGGATATGTACTTGCGATTCAATTCATCCTTTCAAGGCGTGAGTGATTCTCTTCCGATTTTGTTAGATGTATGGTGAATTCGCTTCCTTTTCCCATTTCTGATGTTACCGTTATTTCCGCTCTCAAGAGATTTGCCAGCTTTTTTGCTATGGAAAGTCCCAGTCCGAAACCACTGCTTGTGCGCGATTTTTCCAACCTGTAGAATCTGTCAAAAATACGTTTGAGGTCTTGTTGTGATATTCCAACACCGAAATCTTTAACGCTTATCATGCTGTCTTTTATATGAATTAAGATTTTACGTGATTGACCGGAATATTTGATCGCATTGTCGAGGAGGATGGTGAGAATCTCTTTTAATTTTTCTCGATCCGTTTTTAATTTGTTTTGACTTTCCTTTATCACATCTATTTCAAAATCCGGATAAACTCGACTTACTTCTGCTATGACTTCTTTTACCACCACTTCAGCGTCGAACTCTTCCACACTTATGTTTGTCTTTCCTCGGGAAAGCTCTAAAAGAGAGTTCACCAAAAGATTCAACTTTTTCAGGGAAACTCGCATTTCTTGCAGGCTTTCATCTAGTATTTTCCCATCTTCCTTTCCCCATTTTAAAAGCATGTCCAAGTTGGCCAAAATGGCCGATATGGGAGTTCTCAATTCATGCGAAGCGTCAGAAATGAATTGTTCTTGTCTCTCAAAACCCTCTTTAAGCCTTTTGAGCATGGAATTTAAGGTGTTTACCAAATGTTGAAATTCTTCGTACTTTTGTTTTGGAAGCTCTTTGTCTAATTTCGCGATCCTTACTTCTTCCAATTCTTTTGATATGTTCTTCAAAGGTTTAAGCGTTTTGCGTGAAAAAAACAGTCCTATTCCAATCACAACTGTTACGGAGAAGACGGAAAACAAAATCGTGAAAAAATTCAGCGTGTCTTCTAGTGTTTTCAATTGGTAAGCCGGTGCTATTATCACAAAATCCTTTCCGCTAACATTTCCAACTTTTACGAAAACGAAAGGTCCTTGTGGCAATTCTCTTATAGATGGAAAAGAAGTTGGAATTTCGATCTTTTCCGTTATTCCATACGGATCTGACAGGACTTTATCTCCATATATCAATGTGAACTCGCTGAGAATTCTCTGTGTTTGACCTTTCATCTTGCCGGTTATCAAGGAATTCAAAGAATGAATGTAATTCTTTTCAAGGGTGAGTGAGTAGTTGATGAGCGTGTACTTTACAACCAACGTTTTCATGAGAAAAAGTGAAGAAAAAACTATCGAGAATGTGATCAATGAATAGAAAAAAGTTATGCTGGTTGAAAGCTTAATCTTTTCTGAATGCATATCCAACGCCTCTTATCGTTTTTATCATACTCGATGCTTTTCCCATTTTCCTGCGTAGATAATTCACGTAAACTTCTACCACGTTTGGATTCTCCCAACCTTCAAATCCCCATACCCTTTCAAGAAGGTCTTCTTTTGATAACACCGTTCCCTTTCCGCGCATCAATTCTTCCAACAGCCTGAACTCGGTTGGAGTTAAGGAGATCTCTTTTCCGTCGATGAAAACCCTCATCTGCGAAATTTTCATCTCAACGTTCCCTATTTTCAAAGAATCGCTCAAATTCATGCGTTTCAGCAAAGCTCTTATCCTTGCAAGTAATTCTTCCAATTCAAAAGGTTTTGTTACGTAGTCATCCATACCGGATTCAAAACCAGTCAGTTTATCTTTAAGATCGGATTTCGCCGTTAGAGCGATTATTCCCACATTTTCCAGAGAGCCCTTCAAATCCTTTGCAACGGAAAAACCGTCTCTTTTTGGAATCATTATGTCCAAAAGTACGATATGTGGCAAAAAAACTTTCGCAACTTTTACAGCCTCTTCTCCATCGTTTGCGATTCGCGTTTCGAATCCTTCATGAGACAATTCGAGTTCTAGCACTCTCGCAATCTGAATGTCGTCTTCCACTATCAGCACTTTTCTTTTCAAAATATCACCCCATCACAATGATACACTTTTAGTCTTCGTATTTTGAAATTTTCTAAGCTTTTTCTAAGCAAACGCAAAGGTTGCTCTAAGGAAAAGATAGTAATCTATGGATGTTGAACGAAATATAAAACCAAAAAGGAGGTCTTCGAAATGGGTAAAAGCATGGTAAAAGTAACGTCTATATTGGCACTGTTGGCATTGGTGGTGGGAATGGCTTTGCCTGTCATGGCAGCGACCAACAACATCAACGAGACGGAAACGATTCTCTTAAACGCTTTGCATGAAGAAAGGATAGCGGCGGCGACTTATCAGGCGATCATAGACAAATTCGGAGAGGTGGAACCATTTGAGAGGATTTTGAAAGCGGAGCAAAATCACATAGCGGCTGTGGAAAATCTTTTAAAAGTTAACGGCATATCCATTCCTGAAAATACGACAAGTGCAACGGCACCAGAAACTCTTGCACAAGCGTACGAACTAGCTGTGAAAATCGAAAAAGAAGATATAGAACTTTACCAACAAATGTATCCGAAGTTGTCAGATACCATGATAAAAAC
The DNA here is from genome assembly GCA_964503355.1 of uncultured Mesoaciditoga sp. Taxonomy (GTDB): domain Bacteria; phylum Thermotogota; class Thermotogae; order Mesoaciditogales; family Mesoaciditogaceae; genus Mesoaciditoga. Next base: position 7,758 of record CAZCZS010000026.1, on the reverse strand, counting down.
GGTTTTCACCAGGCTTTCAAACGCATCCAAAAGACATCTCGAAGTGTTTGAATCTTACGAAAACGGCACCCCAACCAGTCGATACGTGAACGGAAAGCGTAGAGGAATGGGTCCTCAAGACAGACAAGAAAACGCAAATCAAAGTATTCATCGAAGAAATGGAAGAGGTTTACATGAATGCGTCATGAACGGAGGAAAAAACGGTAGAAATGGAAAAACTCGTCAAAACGGTCGAAAGTGGTGAAAAGCAATTCAATTCTCTTGAATTTCAAACCGAAAAACAGGCGAATCTTACAAGATTCGCCTGTTTTAACCGTTTGATTTCACATTTTGAATTCCGCAATGAAGGCTTTGTAAGCGAGATAAGTGCTGTAAAGATCGGCCTTTGAAACCACTTCATAAGGTGAATGCATTCCCAACAAGCCGGGACCCATATCTATAACGTGCATTCCATGCTCTGCAAAGAATTTCGCAACCGTTCCTCCACCACCGACGTCCACTTTTCCCAACTCTCCAGTTTGCCACGGGACTTTGTTGTCGTTCAGAAGCTTTCTAACCTTCCACACGAATTCGGCATCTGCGTCGCTCGCACCGGCTTTACCGTAAGCACCTGTGTATTTCGTTACCACCACACCATGGCCCAAAATCGCCGCGTTGTTCACTTCATGAACATCTTTGAAGGTTGGATTAACAGCGGCGTTGACGTCAGAGGACAATACGGCCGTGTTTTCTATGAGATCGTCTAGAAAAACTTTGACATCTTTTTTCTTCAACGCCAAAAGCTTTTTCAAAGGTGGAAGCCAAAATTGATTCTTGGCTCCTGTACTTCCATCGCTTCCTATTTCTTCTTTATCGAAGAAGACAATTACGGTTGGTCTTGCCACTTTTTTGGAGTCGAGTAAAGCCTTTAAGCTTGCGTAAGCACATATCTTATCATCGTGACCGTAAGCCGCTATCATGCTTCTGTCAAAGCCAAGTTCTTTGGGTTCAAAGGCCGGTACCAGTTCAAGCTCGGCACTTACCAGATCTTCTTCCACTATTCCATACTTTTCGTTGAGTATTTTCAAGACGTTCAGCTTTACAGCCGATTCCATTTTGTCAAATGCTAAAGGCTTGGAACCGATTATAAGGTTTAACGTTTCTCCACTTATATCTCTGCATTTTTTGTTTGGATCCCTATCCAGATGTGGAAGGAGATCGCTGATGACGAAAACGGGATCTCCCGGTTCGTTTCCGATGTTTATCTTAACGCTTTCTCCATTTTCCTTCAACACAACTCCCACTATGGCCAATGGAATGTTGAACCATTGATATTTCTTTATTCCTCCGTAATAATGCGTTTTGGCAAGGGCCACATCTGTATCTTCGTATATTGGACGTGGCTTAAGATCTATTCGCGGAGAATCTATATGAGAAGCTATTATGTTAAGACCGTTCTCTATTTCTTTTGGAAGCCTGTACACGGCCAAAGCTTTTGATCTGTATACTTTATAGGCTTTTATCTCCTTTTTTGGATCCGCTTTTTCTATCGGAACGTATCCGTTCTTTTCCAATATTTTAACGCTTTCTTCCACCAGAGTTCTCTCGGTCTTTCCTATTCGCATGAATTCCATGTAATCTCTTGAAAAATCGTTCACCTTTTTTTCGTCAAAAGCTTTCCACGCGCTTTCGTTGGAATAGGAAAGTTTCTTTTTTAAAGCCTCGTATTCCTTTTTCGTCATCTTACTCCCTCCTAACGTAAAGTCATTTTAAATCATTTTGAAAATGAGAATTCATCTCTATTATAAGGCTTACTTCTCCGACACCCATGTTCAAACTTTCCGCTATCTTTTCAACACTCCAGCCTCTGCCATTCAGATCGAGAATCTTTTCATCACGAGAAAGTACTTTGACGGAAGCATCGAGATTCTGAACGGCTTTTTCCATCTTTTCGATGCTTTCCACCTTTTCTCTTGTCAATTCTCCGTTTTTCTCCATTTTTTCAAAACTCATCTTTTTCACCACAGGATTTTCTCGAATTCTTTTATGAGAGAGCTTGCCTTCCAGTGACGTGGATATGTTTTTGGCGTCGGATATAGCCTCATTTAACTTCATGTAAACGACATTCGCATCCCTGATGGTACTCTTCAGTTCTGCGATTTTCCTTTCAAGGGTATCCACGTTGACACTCGTGACATGCTGGATCTTTCCGATCAGCTCTGAGATGCTTTCTTGATCAAAAGTGTGAATTTCTCTATCTTTTTTTAAGTTAATCAAGAGAACAACGAGCATGAACGCTATCCCGATCGATATTCCAACGGCAAACCACAAAAGATTCGTCACCTTTCGTACTCAACCTCCGGAAATTTCAGATTCATCGGTCCTTTCCATATAAGTTCGTTTTCTTTCACACTTGTGGGCGTTGGAACGACCGAGACGAGTTTCGAACCTTTCGGTAAAACGAAGATCACTTCCGAATTTTCGTCGAGTTTCATCTCAACATTTCCCATTCCCACAGTTGTGATTTTACCTTTTTGTTTGATAATTCCAGATATGATCCCTTTTTCTTCTATTTTCAAACCAGTGGCCCCAAAAGTGGTCATGGTCGATTGATATCCCAACACGTTTATCTTTACCTTTGTGTTCTTTGAGAGGTTGGCGAACATCTCTTTGTAAGCTTTCAATTTGTCAGCTGAAGACATCTTTTGGAACTGTTCAACGGCTTTTTTCATTTCATCCGCTTTGTTAAAGGCGAATTTTGCCACGCTATGAATTGAAACAGAGGTAGAATCATTCGAAAAGAGGTATTCCGATTTGTAGTACGTTTGATGATAAGCTGGCTTTCTTTTCATGAAGAAAAATTGGAAGATCATGACACCGATTAAAACCGCGACCACTATCCACAAAAATTTGTTGTACCGAGACATCAACACACCTCCGCATTCATTTTAAGTGCAGCTCTTTCCAGTAGTTCACCAAGTACTCGCCCAAAAATTTCACTTCTTCAATGGAATCGAATTTCGCCACTTCTTCTTCCAAGATCTCTTTGAAACTTCTTTTATCCGGAACTTTCACGATCTTTTCTTTTATTTTCTCGTGATCTTCAACGTTTACTTTTTTCGCTATTTTCTGAGCCAACTTCTCCAGCAGTTCATCGATTACCATGTTGTAGTCTATTTTGCCGCCTTTTCCAATTTCTCTGTTTTTTTTGTAAGAAAAAAAGTAATCGACCACATTCTACCCCCTATTTTTTACTTTTAATATTTTAACACACTATCGCCGTTTAACTTAGCGTGACGTTTAAATGAAATGATAAAATTTCTCATGGTATTTCATCGCTTCCACTCCCAAAGATCTCAAAAAGACTCCCATCTCATCTTCGAAGAATTTTTCACTTTCATCGTGTTCCACAACAACAAGGGAAATTCCGTGATTCACGGCGTGGATGATCCTATGATAGCTCACATCTCCCGTTATGTAAACATCCGCACCCGATTCGATGGCATCGTCTATGAAATCAGCACCCGAACCTGAGCAGAGCGCCACTTTTTTAACGGTATGAGGCCCTTTTACCGCTAACTTCACGTGAGAAGCTTTAAGATTTTTTCTTACGAATTCGGCGAATTTTCTTATTTCCATTTCTTCCACATCACCAACTCTTCCAATGCCAGCTCCATTCATCATTTCGTTTTTGACGAGCGGATTCGTGTTTTGCATCTTCAGTCTTTTACAGAGGGCATCATTCAGACCATTTGGAGCGGAATCGTAGTTTGTGTGAAGTGCGTAAAGGGTGATGGAATTCAAGAGAGAAGTGTATATGATGTCTCCACTTGATTCGCTTGGAGTTATCTTCTTTATGCCGTTGAAGAGTAAAGGATGATGTGTTAAGACCAATTGACATCCTTCGGAAGCGGCCAATCTGATCGCTTGAGGTGTTGGATCCAGACTGACCAGTACTTTTGTAACTTCAACGTTTGGCCCCTCAATTTGAACGCCGGAATTATCGTAGCTCTCCTGAAGAAAAAGAGGAAATCTCCTTTCAATTTCTTTCAAAATATCTTTAACAAGCATTCTCATTCCTCCTCTTTCTCGATTTCAAGACCTTTCTTTGCAACGTTCAAAGTCATCTTTTTCCATCCTCGAGGAGCTTCCATCTCGCTTTTTCCTATGACGGCTATGGAAGGTCCAGAACCGCAAAGAAAAACGGGATTTGGAAGTGTAGAATGGATCCCTTCAAAGAAACGCTCAACATCTTTACACAACGAAAGACGCTTGTTCTGATGAAGCCTATCTTCGAAATATTCTTTTGAAAGTTCACCGTTGAAGGCAGATGTTATCAACATCGCTACTCTTTGAATGTTGAAGATCGCGTCCGCAAAAGGAACGCTATGCGGCAACACCATTCGCGCCTTCACGGTGGAAATCTCGCAGGGTGGGATGAAAACTTCCACTTTTTCAAATGGAACTTTTACATCCAAAGAAACGTTTTTATCCGCTATCTTTGCACTTACACGCACCCCCCCGTAAATTGCTGGAGCGACGTTATCCGGATGTCCCTCAAGCTCAACGGCCTTTTCAAATAAAAGCTCTTCATCGAAATCGTTCAAAAAGATCATCGCTGCTCCCAATGCGGATACTATCGCCGCTGAGCTAGAGCCCAACCCTTTTCTCGGCGGAATCAAGCTTTTTTTCGTGATCTTCACATTTGAAGTATATCCCTTAAATTTGAAGAAATCTTTTATCGTTTTCACCACCAAATCCTCGCCTTGAACGATTCTTCCATTTTCCACAACTTCAAATCGGTCATTTTTTTGAATCGAAACGTAGTTTCTCATCTCTACGGCCACTCCCAAAGTATCGAACCCACTTCCCAAATTCGCTATCGTGGCTGGAACTGAGACCGTTACTCTTTCGTTCAAAATCCCACCTCTTTTACCAACGAATTCAGATCGTTTGGAACTGTGGGAATTTCCGGAATGGAACTCAACACGGCGTTTGGATCTTTCAGACCATGGCCGGTAAGAGTTGCAACTACCACTTCTCCACCTTTGAAGATACCCTTTTTTGCCATCTTAACAACACCGGCCACCGAAGCCGCTGACGCCGGCTCACAGAAAATACCCTCCTTTGAGGCTATCAACTTTTGAGCCGAGAGGATCTCCTCATCACTCACCATATCTATAACGCCTTTGGACTCATCGCGTGCTTTAACTGCTTTCATCCAACTGGCTGGGTTTCCTATTCTTATCGCCGTTGCTATCGTTTCCGGTTTTTCCACTATGTGTCCTCTTACAATGGGAGCAGCTCCTTCGGCTTGAAATCCCATCATCTTCGGAAGAGATGTGATTTTTCCCTCTCTGTAGTATTGAGTGTATCCCATCCAATAAGCCGTTATATTGCCGGCATTGCCAACTGGTAAGAAGTGGTAATCTGGTGCTCTTTTCAAAAGATCTACCACTTCAAATGCCGCGGTTTTTTGACCTTCTAAACGATTTGGATTGAGAGAATTCACCAACACTACCGGGTACTCCTCACTTACCTTTTTCACCATCTTCAAACAATCATCGAAATTTCCGTTAACTTGAACGACCTTTGCACCGTATATCATCGCTTGGGCTAACTTTCCCAGAGCTATTTTGCCGGCGGGAATGACAACCACCGCTTTCAAATCGAAAGCAGCCGCATACGCCGCTGCAGATGCGGATGTGTTACCCGTTGAAGCGCATATGACGCTTTTGGCACCGCTTTCAAGTGCTTTTGCGATCGCCATAACCATACCTCTATCTTTGAAAGATCCAGTTGGATTCATTCCCTCGTATTTGAGGTACAGCTCTATTCCAAACATGTCTCCGATGTGTTTCGTTTTGATCAAAGGAGTGAAACCTTCTCCCAAACTTATCATGGGAGTTTGAGCGGAAACGGGAAGAAGGTCTTTGTACTTTTCCAAAAGTTTCATTTTCATTCCCCCAAATAAATTTTAAGTTGATCGGCAAATGCAAAAATTCCAAACGTTCCACCCGTGTGTATGAACAAGACGTTCGAGCCCCGGCCGATCTTTCCCTTTTCGATAAGATCTTTCATTCCCTTAAAAGCCTTGGCGGTGTAAACGGGATCTAGAATCACCTGATCTTTCAAAGCGACCTCTTTTATCACCTGGAAATCCTTTTCTGAAGCGATCGCGTAGTCTTGACCAACATAACCGTCTACGATCTGAGGTAAACGTATGTCAAATGACGTGTTGAACTTGGAATTGAATTCTTTCAGCATATCCGCATCTTTTTGTTCCAACGTATTCGCGCTTTTCTTCGTGACGTTTATTCCGATAACTTGGAATTTCTCTTCGTAAATTTGTTTTCCGAGTTCCAATCCTCCGATCGTTCCAGCCGTGCCAGTTGCGCACACGACGTAATCGAATTTCACGTTCTTTTCTTCCCATTTTTCAAGTTCTCCGACCATTGAAGCGTAACCCAGCAAGCCAGTCGCATTTGAACCACCTGGAGGAATAACGTAAGCTTTATGGCCTTCTTTGGCTAAAACATTTGCCCTTTCATTCATGAGTTCGACAACATTCGTGTACTCGTCGGAGGTTATGGGATGAATTTTCGCTCCCAAAAGCTTATCTATCAAAAGATTTCCCTGTAACTCGCTTTTACCGAACAAGAAGAGTTCCACATCCATTCCCAATTTCTTTGAAAAATAAGTCGTTGCCCTGCAATGATTGGATTGCATGCCGCCGGCGCTTAAAATCGTATCACATTCCATCACTTTCGCTTCGTAAAGGAGATATTCCAATTTCCTCACCTTATTTCCAGAACCTATGAATTCGTCGAGATCATCTCTCTTCAAATACAAATTCACGCCCAATTCTTTTGAGCTGTTTGTCATGAACTCAACGGGAGTTGGAAATCTTCCAAGTGATAATTTTCTTTCAAGAATATCTTTCATATTCTCGTCTCCCTTCAATTCGAATCATGAGTCGACTCTTGAAATCTCCAGATCTTCGAAATTCTCGATCCATCCATCCACTCCATTTAACATTCTACCCACGCTTACGATCTTCGTTCCGGCTCTTTTGGCCATTTCCACGTCCACTTCGTTGTCTCCTATCATGAGAATTTGAGAACATTTCAAATCGAAAAATTCGCAGATCTTTTGAAGCATGTAAGGCGCAGGTTTTCCTTCCTTTACCTCAGAGGAAGTTATGACGTAACTTACGTTGTTTTCGAGATTCCAATTTTTCAGTAAACGTTTCACGTTCTCTTTTGAATCCGATGTTGCTATGGCAACAGGCACATTTTTCGATATCTTTTCAATCGCTTCTTTAGCTCCTTTTACGGGCTCAAAAAGTTCGTTATCGCTCATCTTTTCCAACGCTTTCTTCACGATTTGAGAGGCCGTTTCTCTGCATTTATCCCAAGGCAGGTGATGAGAGAGCCAGATGGAAGCCGCCAACAACGTTTTTTCTTCTGAAGAATATGCGATCGCCAATGGAATGTAAGGCTCATCAATTTCCACTCCGAATATCTCTTTAGCCCTGTCTTCTATTTTTAAATTCATCTCTTTGGAAACTTCCATTTGCTTTTCAAAAATTTTTCTCCAAACCCTCATCCCTTGAGTTAACGTTCCATCTTTATCGAAGACAACGGCACTCGCAACGATTTCAAAATTCCTTCCTTTTAACTTTACAGCCATGAAAATCTTTCCTTTCATTTGAGATCAATTCATGGTGACTCACGTTATGCGTCAACTTTACAAGCCAATGGCATTTATCAAATAAAC
>CAZCZS010000025.1:0-21582 GCA_964503355.1 uncultured Mesoaciditoga sp. | reverse complement strand
GCCTCAGAGGAAAGTAATTCTTCCGGGATCAAAGCCTTGCCAGCGCTCGATTTTTTGTTTTTCAAAAACCATAAAAATATAACTCTTCCTATCAAGCGGACTACGAATTCCTTTTTCTTTTCTTCGTCTAAGTCTGAAACAGATGGAAGCCTTATATCTTTAGCGAGTTTTGAGAACAAATCTGCAATTTGTGTGTAGAATTGCTTGTTTACCACTTCAACAGAAAATCTCTCTTTTAAATCCTCAAGGCTTTTTACTTTTCCACTTCCGATAAGAAATTTTTCTGGGGTATGAACTTTTGCGTTTGGTCCTAAAAAGAAGGAATATCTTCGGGGGTTGGAATATTTTTGTTCGAGTTTACCATTTTCATCTAACTCTATATCTATAGTCAAATAAGAAAGCCTGTAATTTTCAGAATTTTTAGATGTAAAAATCGCTAAAGCATTCTTTGTTCCCTGATCTCGCATTATTCTAAAGAATTCTTTGCTTAAAGTAACTCTTGGATCATGATCTGATTCGTGCATAACTTCGTAAACTTTCAGATCGTCAAACATCGGATCTATACCCAACAACGTAACCTTTTTCAACTTACAGTTAGGGGAATCGAGCGGTATTTCTTCTTCCTTCTTTTCGTATCTATCACTGAGAAATTTGTATTTAAGAAAATTCTGAAATTCCTCTCGAGAAAACGGTTTTCTAAGGTCCAACTCTTTTCACCCTTTCATATGAATTCTTCGGATAAAATTATCGTTTCGGATTCTTCTGTTATCTTATTTGCCCTGTTTATGATTTTTTGAATGTATTCCTTTGATATTTCCTTTTCCATTTCTTGAATCTCAAGATAGATTCTGTTTTGTTCTTGATTTAAATCTAAATTTTTTATCATCATCTCGTACTTTCTTGCCAACGCATTATAATCAACTATTACTTTTCTTATGTCCTTAAAATACGATTTCTTACTTGGAAAAAATTCCGACAATATGTCCAATTTTTTTAGAGCTTCTTTTTGAGTTCTATCTAGTTTGTTTTGTGTTTTTCGCACAAAGAGGTTTTGCTTCAATTTTTGATATATCTTATCGAATCTCTCACTTACAGCCTGCGCATTTTCATTTTCTTTTGCTTCAAACAATTGAAGCGCTTCTTGATCAGAAAGATTTCTTATGGATTCGCCTTCTGGATCGTTGGAAATTTTGAAAATGTAATTGCTTCCCTTTTTACCAAAAATCAAAACCCCATCGTTTTTCTTTTTTACACTCCTTCTTATCCTTGTTCTTTTCGGAATTGAAAGGGCTTGTTTTATCATGTTGGGGTTAAGCTTTTCCATTTTCTTCAAGATATTTATGTATTTGGCATCCCACGATTCTTCTTCACTTTCTTTTTGAAGATCTTTATATTGTTTGCGAAAAAAGCTCTGAAGTTCCTCGTCAGAGGTTAGGACTTTTGTGTCTTCACCAAGAATTGCGTTGATCATTGCTAATTTTAAAGTTGAGATCTTTTTCAATGAGATTTCACGTTCACCGGTAGAAGTTGGAAAAAAATTGTATATGTAAAGCTCGTCAAATATGTTGTTGTTTATTCTATTGATCCTTCCAACTCGCTGAATTACTCTTGTGGGATTATAGGGAATATCGTAATTGAAAACGGTATCAGCACGATTAAGGTTAAAACCTTCAGAAATGGCATCGGTGGCTATTAAGACTCTATATTTATTTTCCTGTTTCTTTGAAGAAGCATCAAATTCACGAATTATGACGTTCTTCTGAGAAGTGTTCGAATTGGAAGATGTATACTTGATGATTGGAAATTCCTCTTTCAAATTCTCGTAAACGTAATCAACCGTATCCGCAAATTGACTGAATATCACTATTTTCCTGTTTGCTTTCTCTTGTAGCTTGTTCCTTAAAATGTTCTTGAATTCTTTAAGTTTCGGATCTTCATGCTTTTCACCAAACCATTCTTTTTTTATATCTTTTAAAAGCTCTATATCTTTTTCCAGATCGATCTTGAAATCCTTTTTTAACTCTTTAGCTTCGATGAATTCGTATCCTTTTTCCTCAAGCTTTTTTAAATTTCTTTGTAAATTAATTTCTTTGGCTTCTTCAAAAAGATAAGCATCACCTTCTTCTATAACATTTTCGACGTCTGGTATTTGTCCTTTTTTATATATGGGAACTTTCCCAACTTTGTTGTACCAATCTAATATGTTTTCCATAGATCGAATCATGTTGTCTAATGATTTTTTAAAAGCCTCCATAGAACTTTCAAATCTCATGACCAAATGCCGTCTCATGAAATCCGCCATGTTTAGCTGGGACTGCTTGAAAAATCTTTCACTTCCGAAAGCATTTTCTATTTGTTTTTTGTATTTTTCAATGTTTTTGAGGTAAACAACGGGTTTGTATCTTGTACCCTTGAATCCTTCACTTTTTTTGTCTTGAGGATATATTCTTTCAAGAGTGGTTTCATAAAGTCGGCTAAGTTCTCCCAGGTTATAATCCAAAATTATCGGATCGTTTACTTTTGGAAATTTTACGCCTCGTTCTTTCAGATCTTCTTTGTACTCTTCTATTACTTCAAGATCTATTCTTGATCTTCTTATCATCAAAGGAGCAATCAAATTTCTTATCTTTGATGCTACCGTATTCACATCGTTCTTAAGTTCTTCTTTGCTTTTACTCTTACTTTTTCTTGCTTTATCTATTTCCTTGTACTCTTTTATCAACTCCTGAAAACGATACGAAAGGTTATCAACGGTTTGCAATGTGGACCTTGCCGGTATTTGAAAGAGTTTGATCAGAGAAAAAATATCCTGGGGTTTGTTGTTGTACGGTGTAGCAGAAAGAAGAATAACCTTATTTCCTTGACAAAGTTTGTGAAGATTTGAATAATCTTGCGTCATTTCGTTCCTATATCTATGAGCTTCATCCACAATTATAAGTTTTTCTTCATTATCTCCATTTTCCTCTACAGCTTCTTCTATCTTACCAGAACTGTATATTCTTGCGTTGTAATCAAAATCAATTCTGTATTCATCCCACTGTTTCATAAGATGAGGAGGGGCGATAACGATCGTTTTTAATCCAAGGCTATGTGCAATTGCGGAAGCTATGATACTTTTTCCGAGCCCAACAACATCTGCGATTATAACTCCGTTATGCTTTTCTATTATAGATAGAGCACGTGCTATCGCATCTAATTGATATTTTAAATCGTAGTATTTTTCATTGGTGATTTTTGATGGAAAATAATCTTTCGTTCTTTGCTTGATATCAAAGAACTCTTTCAGAACTCGTACATATAATAGATAAGGTTTTGGAAGTTTATCTATCCAAATTTTCTTCACAACGTTTGTAAAGAACTCTTCCTTATTGCTGTAAGAAACTATATCTACCGCTTTTTTCCAAAGTTCATCGAACTTTTCTTTCACTTCTCTGTAATAGTGCTCATCTCTAATTATGACGTCTAATTCGAATCTTCCTTTTAGTCCTGAAAGGGTTAGATTGCTTGAACCAGTTATAAGTGTACCAGGGAACGTTCCACCTTGACTATTTTCTTCTTTGTTTTCAAAAAGGTACACCTTGGCATGATTAGGTTCAGCAGTTTTCTTTATTTCAAGGGTTCCATTTTCTATTTTTTTGAGGAAAACTTTGAAAGCTTCTTGTTTTTCTTGACTATCAAAGTAGTCGCTTTCATTGAAGATATTCACTAAAGAATTATAATATCTTTCTTTTATAGAAGCGTTTGAAGCATCCACACTTTCTAACAATTCAATTTCTTGAAATTTGTCAAGCAAATTCTTTTCTATGTCCATTCCAACTAAGATTTGCATCTTTTTGTCTTTTGCTTCGCGATATATCTCTTTAAAACCGGAAAAATAAAAGTATCCAACAAGAAAATGAAGACTTTTTACAGTGGGAATTATTTTTCTTATAATGTCACCCAGTTTTCTGCTTTCATTTATTATCAAATCTTCACTCATTTCTTTATCCACCTTTTTAATATGATAGCCCTCATCATTTCTCGTTTTTTTTCAAAAGGCGAAACGCTCTTTCTTTGTTACGAGTATATCACACAAATGTATCTAACGCTATCACTTCATGTTGTGAGTCAACTTCACAGGCTAAGTATTCACAGAATGCATATCATTTTTCAAGTGGTCGCGGTTCAAAATAACGTTAAAAAGTATGTTGTTCTGAGTTGGACAATGGTCATCCTGAACTGACCGAAGGTCGTCCCGGATCTGATCCGAGATCTCGTTTTCTTATACTATGAGATTCCGGGTCGTAGCCCGGAATGACGTTGAGGTCAAAGACTCCATCAAGCATGTCGGGTCCGCAATAACGAAAAAGTGAGGGGTGAAAAGTAAGAAGTAAAAGGGCGTGGCACGTGACAAATACAAAAACGAATACAAACGCCACCCGATATGAACTACAAGCCAGCATCCGATTTTCAACGACAAACATGTCTTGCTGAAAATCCCTTTCAAGAACGTTATCTAAAATCATTCAAACTTACAAAGCACAGCAAAAGCACTTCCTGATTTACGGTAGGAAGTGCATTTTAAGAAGCACAAAAATGACAGATTATGCAAATCTCGCGTACGCTTTTTCTTATCGTGAAAATAACGTGAAAGGTTGAAATGGCAAGTTAACACAAAAAATCGAAATCACAATTACAATTTTCCACGTTCACAGAGTGTATTTTTTCATAACTTCATCAACTGTCATATTTTTATGAACGATATCCTGCAAGGCTTTGATGACGTTGGACATTTTTGGGTTTTGCCAGACGTTTCTTCCAAACACGATGCCCTTCGCACCCGCGTGAGTTGATTCTTCCGCGACTTTTAGAATATCTTTAACGCTTTCCATCTTTGGACCACCGAGAACGAAGACAGGAACTTTTAACCTCTTGAGAAGATCTTCAAATCCCTTTTGATCGCCCGTATATGGAATTTTAAGGATATCAGCTCCAATCTCCAAGGCCATTCTTGCCCCGTGTTCTATCAATTCTGGATCATTCTTTTTTTCCGTCGGAATGTCTTTTCCCCACAATACCGGCTCAACCATTAAGGGCATATCCCAGCGATCGCATTCGTTTGAAAGTTGCACGACGGTTTTAACGCTTTCCATTTGAACGCTTTCCGATTCTCCCCAAGGAAGTAGAACTTTGACAACATCGAAACCATATTTGATCGCGAATTCGACCGTTGAAACTTTTTCGTGCCCGATGACGTTGGCCGTTTTTCCTGGAATGTTGGATAAAAGTGGAAGATCGGCTGTTAATATTCTCGCCGGAGCATCTCTTGAAGCAAAAAGATCGAGCGTGATTTTTGCGATTCCAGGGCTGATAAGCGTGCCATCTATCTTCAAATCGATGAGACTCTTGAGAGTTCCAATTGGATCCGAAAGACCTTTGACATTGCCCATCACAAGTCCATGATCGATCGGTATTATGACCGATTTTCCACTTTCAGGATTCAAAAGTTTGGATATTCTGAATTCTTTGACGTTCATATTTTCTCCTTTCATCCCATTTGGGGAATTCTCTTCACTCTCGGATCTGTGAAAATATCCGATGCGTCGTCACTATGCGATGAAAACTCCGAAATAATGGCTCCTTCATTACCAGCTTTGAACCAATGAAGTGTGTTGGGAGGAATCGTGTGTTGCTCGCCTGGATTCAGGATTATCTCGTGAAAAACCGTGAAATGTTCTTCATCCGGAGGCTCAACATGTCTTTCGTTTTCTTCACCTTCAACAAAGAGGTAGACCTTTCCGTATCTACATCTAAAAGTTTCTTCTTTTCCTAGCTGACCATTGTGATTTGGATGCTTGTGCTCTGGACATGTTTGATTTGGTAAAAGCGCTATTTCTTTTGCACAATATCTGTCCGTATTGATGTACGTGACGATCTGGATGCCTATCTTTTCTATATCATCAAGACCTAAATCCGTGATTTCAATGTTTTCTTTTTCTTCGTCCGTTAAGGTTATACAGGCTTTTTCAAACAGATCCAATACCCGCTTTTTCACCATTTCAAGTTTTTCTTTACTCAACATGGCATCATCTCCTAAATACGCTTTAAATGCGAATCCGATGGCAATCTTTCCCATCCTCGCTTTATCCTTTCTTCAACTTCTTTCATGCATTTTATCCTCCTTCTTGACTCGATACCTTCTGTACCAAATGCGCCAAGTGCGCACATGAAATCCAAAGTCCTTTTTGGCTCTGTTCCTTCCACAAACTTTGCAAGAAATCCAGCGATCGAAGCGTCGCCGGCTCCAGTTGTTCCCACCACCTTTGTTTTGAAAGCCGGCGAAAAAAGTTCTATCTCTGACCATTCCCTCGCTTCAACGACGTTGGAGATGAGTTCGTGTGAGTTTATCTTTCCACTTCTTAAATAAACTCCGTTCTTTCCAAGTTTTATGACGACGATTTTCGCACCCAAATCCAAAAGTTCGTCCGTCAGATCGATTAAAAGCTCATGGCTCAAAGTTTCTTCTGTTTTCATCATGTAAAGTATCTCGTCCAAACTTGGAAGGAAAATATCTGTATATGGAAGCACATTCGATAAAAATCTTCTCCAATCGATCTTTCCTGCGTCGGATTTTGGATCTGGCATGGTCATATCAAGAGAGGTGATCATCTTACGATTATGAGCATTTTGAAAGATTTTAACAAGCTCGTTTCCGTTATTCTCGTAAATTTTCTTCATGAGAGGTGGATATCCAAAATGCAATATTCGTCCGTTGAGATCATCAAGAGGAACATCTTTCGCGCAAAATGTATCGTTTGCTCCAGGATAATGGAAAAATGCCCTATCCACATTTGGAGGACTGAAGACGAGTGTGTAAGACGAATCTGCTTTAGCGCTTCTGATCATATGGTCTATCAAATTTTCACCATTTGATTTTATGACTTCCAGCGTTATCTTTCCGATAAGATCGTTCCCGATCTTTCCAATGAGAATGGGATCAAGGCCCAAACGTTTTAAAGCAACGCCGGTATTCGGAACGGCACCTCCCGCCGAAAATCTCATCTTACCGGTTACGATAAGATGACCTGGCGCAATATCTTCGAATTTGCCGTTCCATTCAGGTATCAAATCCACACATGTATGACCCGCGACGATTATTTTGCGCATCCATCTCACCGACTTTATGATCATAAGGATCATCGATCTAAAAAGTGGAATCATATCGCAAATTTCAAGATTGACGAATCGTTTCTTTTTCTTACAAGTTTCAAATGTCATTCTCAAGAGCAAACTATGGTTTTGCTGCTTTTCTTCCCATGAAAACGTAAAACAATGATATGATCATTCCCATAAACAGCATGACAAGCGATATGGCACTTCCATAGCTTATATTGTAAAAGCTGAAAGCTTGTCTGTAGGCATATATACTTAAAAGATTTGTAGCCATTCCTGGTCCTCCACCCGTCATTGTGAATACAAGAGTGAATTCTCCCATTGTGAAAAGCGTTATGAGAATCAGATCGGTCAATATACTTGTATTAATCAAAGGTAAGGTTATGTTAAAAAAAATTCTAAATGATGAAGCACCATCTATCCTCGCTGATTCGATAACCTCCTTAGGAATCCCATCTAAAGCGGCGATAAACATCAACATTGAAAAAGCTGTCCCATGCCAAACATTTGCCAGTGTTACTGAAAATAAAGGATGAAGAAATAACCATGATTGGGATAAATGTAAAGGATTTAATAGAATATTAGCCAATCCTCCCGGATAATTCAAAAAAGAAATCCAGGAGAAACCGCCTACCACTTCTGGCATTATCCAGGCTATTATCGCAAGAGCTTCTATTGAAAGCCGAACAAAAGCACTTTTTCCTTTTAAATATATAGCAAGCAGAAGACCTATCACAAATTGTCCAACAACAGAGCCAAAGAGAAAAAAGAGTGTCACATACAAGCTTGTCCAGAAATTGCTATCTAACGCTATTTGGTGGAAATTGTCCAGGCCGACAAAGTTCCAGTGTAAAGCCGTTGGGCCTGTAAGTGCCATATTTGTGAAAGAGATGTACACTGCCCAAACTGCGGGTAGGATAAAAAAAATTCCTAACAGTATAAAGGCTGGTAGTAAAGG
This sequence comes from uncultured Mesoaciditoga sp., assembly GCA_964503355.1. Lineage (GTDB taxonomy): Bacteria > Thermotogota > Thermotogae > Mesoaciditogales > Mesoaciditogaceae > Mesoaciditoga. The sequence goes on along the minus strand of CAZCZS010000025.1, from coordinate 13,472 downwards.
TATTATCCATAATTTAAAACTCGTTTTTGTCATCCTTTTTCCTTCCTTTTTTCATGAATAGGGGGCTTTGAAAGCCCCCTAACGAGTTAATAATTCTATTTTATTATCTCCGTTTTTTCCACTCCTACTATACCCTTTACCGCATCTGCGTAACCTTTCATCGTTTCCTCTACAGGTCTTCCCAGCATCACGTTTTCCATGGCAAGATCGATTTGATACGAGATCTTAGGATATTCTGGAAAAGCAGGTCTGTAATGGGTGTATTTCATAACATTCGCAAACACCCCTGCTAAAGGAGTTTTGGAATAAATATAGTTGATTTCATCGTCTCTTACAGCTGTATTCGCAACGTAGTAATCAAAGGTGGCAAGATTTTTAGCACTAGATGCTATTTTGATGAAATCCCAAGCAAGATCTGGATGTTCGCTATGAGAAGTGATGGAAAGAGCCCATCCTCCACTCAAACTAACGAAACCGGGGGCTTGACCATTTTCTGTGGGCATCAAAGCAAAGCCCATGACGTCTTTCCACTCAGGCCACGGAGTTGGACCACCGGGTAACCAGCTCCCATATACCCACATACCGTCCAAATCTATTGCTAACTTTCCTTGAGGTAATAGCTGTTGGCTGACCACTGAACCATACTGTGGATTAAGAGCGTATTGAAGAGGTTCTGCTAATCCCTTTGTAAACACCTCTTGTATGAATTGAAGAGTATGTTTTATTCCCGGAGAGCTTATCACCCATTTGTTAGTTTTCCAATCGTAAAGGGCATTGTTACCCATTGATGTTCCATAAAGTAACATCTCGTAGCCTTGCATCGTTGATGCTTCATCATCTGGAACTCCCGAATACATGCTGAATGGGATTACACCCGGTACCTTTTCTTTTATGAGTTTAGCAGCTTTTAAAATATCGGCCCATGTTTTAGGTTGCCACGGTACTTTTATACCCGCTTTTTCGAATATTTTCTTGTTGTACCATAATCCTCTTACATCACTGCCGTTCATCACTCCATAGACTTTTCCATGAAATTCCGTGATTTTTCGCATCGCTGTATAGAAGTGTTTCCAACCTTCCCATTGGTTAACATATCCATTTATGGGCATGAGATAACCTGCTGCTGCATCGGAGCCAATCATGAAGCTATCCTCAAAAACCACATCGGGAGCCGTGCTTGCCGCTCTCATCATGAGCGCCAATTTGGTGTAATAATCACCTTCTGAACCTGTAATTGCTATGGTTTCAACTTTAACATTTGGATGCATAGCTTTGAATTCGGAAATCGTTTCACCAAACCATTTGTCAAAAGCTTTGGCTTGTGCTGTTCCTGTCTGACGCCAATAAGCTACTTTCAAGACAGTGGACTGGCTTGCTATGGCCACAACCCCAACTAAAAGCAAACTCAAAACGGTAAAGACGATCAAAACCTTAAACATTTTCATACTGGTTCCCCTCCTTTTTCAAATTTCCAAATTTATAAAACGATTATTTTTTATTCTGTGCACATCTTTCACCACCTCCTCTGCTTTTCTAGCAGAGATGCTTCATTTTGCTTAGTAAACTATCCTTTTATTCCTCCCACGTTCAAACCAGCTGTTAAATTTTTTGCCGTTAAAAAGTAAACTATTACAGGCACAAGAGTGTATATTACGGAATAGGCGGCCAATTGTCCGTACAAGGGTAATCCCCTCGATGTAAAGAAATTGTAAATGCTTACTGAAAGAGGCATTTTATCATTGCTACTCAAAAGTATAAACGGAACGTAGAAATTTCCCCACTGCCCAACAAATGCCAGAAGAGCAGCTACCGTTACTCCCGGAATCGATAAAGGTACGACTATGTAAAATAAGGATTTGAGGCGCGTTGCACCATCCACCCATGCCGCTTCTTCAAGTTCAATTGATATGGAATCAAAGAAATTTTTCATTATCCAAATATTTACCGGTAAAGCAGTTGCAGACATGAATAAAGATACCGCCCAGCGACGATTGATCAAATTAGTAACGACAAACATGCTGTAGGTTGGAACCATCATAGCCGTTATCGGAAGCACAGACAGAAAGAGCATGCCATACATGATGGGCCATTTTAACTTGAAATTATATCTTGACAAGGGATAGGCTGCTACCGATGCAACTAAGACTGTTATTATCGTTCCTAGTCCACAAATATACAAACTGTTGAGAAGGGGAGTTGATAAAATTGGAAGAACATGGGCATAATTCAATAAAGTGATGTTTGTAAAGTTAGGAAAAGTTGTATTCAACGTCGCTCCTTTTTCTATACTGGCGAATACCAACCATAGATCTGGAAGAACGAAGAAAGCTATGACTACAACGAAAATTATGAAATTCACAATTTTAACGCTTCGTGCCTTGCGCATTATCACTCTCCCTTTCTGATTTTAAATACAACCGTTCTTATCGTAGAACTCTCAGAACTTAAAACTATCTTTTTGCCGGACGCAATTTCTTTTCCTTCCCTTTCACTCATGTTTGAATCCTTGAAGTCGAGATTGAATGGCGATTCAACATGTACTTTTGATTCGGATTCTGAATGGTTCACCCATCTCAACACGATTGAACGACCGTCTTGAGAGATTTTGAAAGCGGAAAGAAAATTACCTTCATCAAAGTTGAATTTAGGGATTTTAAGAGTCGCTTTTTTCTCTCTATTTTTGCCAATTTCCATTGCAATTGGTTCTGTCAAAAAATCTTTCGCTTTTCCGTATGCCTCGGATTCGTCACCGTTGTTAAGTAATATGAAAGAGTAATGGTGTTGGTATTCTCCCAAGCATTGACCTTCGGGTGTTGGAATGGGAGGACCCGCATGCCCTTTTCTTGTAAGGAGATCTTCTCGCGAGAGCCAATTTACCGCCCTAAGCAGGGTAAAATTCGCTTTGGTTTCCCTTTCAAGCACGTGAGTTTCGTATTCATGAATTCCACGCGTTGCCACGATCAACTTACTTTTGTTTCCTTTGAAAAGTGCAAAGCTTTCCATAGCGTATCTTGAGATCAGCTCTTCCGTATAAGAATCGTCATAAATTTTGAGATCCGAGGGATGGGAAACCATGCCAAAATATCCATCGTTTTTGACTTCTTCGATTTTCTCAGGCAACTTAACCACAAAGCTCAGTTTATGATCCCTGATGGTGTTGTTTAGGGCGAGATCCACGTCTATTCTTGGAAGATCCCTGTAAAGTTTATACAGAATGTGGAATGAAACCGCTTCTTTTTCTTTCGTTCTCAATTTTCTTGAACTGTCAAGCAACTTGGGAAGTTTCATCTTCAGTTCAATATTTACTTTTTTCAAGAAATCATGCTCTTCGATGGATATGATGTTGGCGCGTTGTTCAAGACTCGTGATGGGATTATCCCCTTCAATTGGAGAAAAATTGTACTCGTCTCCGCTATCAGCTACATCTTCAAAATAATTCAACGATTTGTAGAACACATCGTTCACTTTGTCTTTGAGATCAAAACTTCCGTCATCATTCAAATGAAAAGCGTAAAAATCATTTTCGAAATCTGGGTTTTCGTTTTTCTTCTCATCCTCCCTGCCACTGTCGTTCTTTCGTAGATAGAAAATTTTGAATCCCAATGGGGAAAGGTTGGCTCTAAAGTTCAGTATCTTGGGAGTACGAAAGAACAAATTCCAAGGAGTTGGTGCACTTTGAAATTCCGAAAGATTCGTTAAAAACCTTAAATAGTTATTCCCACTTAATTCGCTTAAGAAACCCGCTTTTTCTGGTGTTTCCATGAAAGACTCAACTTTTTCTCCTTTTTCATCGACGACTTCGTAATGTTCACGCTCACTTGTTGGAACGGCCACTTCCACACTCACAATCGAATTTTTCTCATGTTCGTAAGGGTTAAAAACCAGAATCGGGATACCCTGATCTTCATTAACATCTATGCCATTTGAGATCTCTCTCATGTACTTTGCCACAAGAGAAGAACCTAGCTCGATTGAATTTCTGAGTCTCGATTCCACATCCCTATGAACTGCGTCCACACTACATCCACATATGCTGTCATGAGGTTGAGATTTAAGGATCAACTTCCACCCGTCTTTTATCTCTTCGAGATTGACTTTTTTACCATTCATCCACAAATACGCGGAAAGAGGCTCAACATATCTGCTGAATAAGCGCTGAGCTTCGAAATTCAAAAGCTTGAGATAAATCCTCGTGGAGGTGACATCCTTTAAGACTGGTTCGTATTTTGGATCTTTAAGTTCTCCATAAACCTTTTTAAGAGGTGGTTTTTCATGAATCACAGCGTCCACGTAATTTTCAATCGTTGAATGCGTAAGGTTTACTTTCATCTCTTTCTCCCACGAGGAAAAATTTTGGGGGAGTTCATACATGGGAAATTCGTGATCCGTGCCATTCATGATGAGCACGTTATTCGTTACCTTGTGCTTGGAAAGAAATTGAATTTCTTTGGTGAAAATCTCTTTCATTTGTGATACGCTTTTTCCAAAATGAGCACCATTTCCATAGCCGTGAAGAAGATTTACCGTTAATATTCCATCACCATTGGGAGATTTCCAGATAAATTCCGTGTCCCTGCAAGCGTCTCCCACACCTCTCCAGATCACCGCCGCTTTCAAGTCAAGACCTTTTAAGAGAGACGGTGTGTAGGCATTGTGACCAAACATGTCAGGAAGATAACCAATTTGCATGCTTGGAACATCCAAGGATTTTAAAACATCCTGACCTATTAGAAAGTTTCTTATCATCGCTTCACCGGTCACTAAAAACTCATCTGGAAGTATGTACCACGGTCCAACGATGATTTTGTTTTCGCGTATGAGTTTTACCAAGGCTTCTTTCTTTTGAGGATGTTCTTCAAGGTAATCTTCAAGAACCACCGTTTGACCATCAAGCATGAAATGCTTAAAGGAGGAATGTTTCTCCATTTTTTCCATCAAATCATCAATGAGGTTGAAAAGTCTTCCTTTAAAAATTTCAAACGGCGCGTACCATTCTCTATCCCAGTGTGTATGAGTTACCACATGAACGTTCATCTTTTTATCATCCATTGTTTTCCTTCCTTTCCTTAACGTGAACGATACTCTTGTTTTCCAACCATTTTGTCGTTGCGTATATTGCCGCTCCAATTGTTACAGCGTCTTCAGGTATTTGAGATACCATCACATCCACTTTCTGATCGCCAAACAGGTATCCATCAAATATCTGCCTTATCGGTTGTATCAGTTCATCTCCAAGCGCCGACATTTTCCCACCAACAAAAACCGTTTGAGGGCCCATTACGTGAACGGCGTTGATCAACGCTACCCCGAGCCACCTCGCAGATTTTCGCACGATTGGAGCTAATGTTTCTTTTCCTTTTTTAGTTTGAAGAATTCTCGATATGTCTTTGATGCTCTTGACGTTCAATCCTTTTGCTCTTGCACGTTTTATCAAGAGATCCGCACCGGCAATGTCTTCGAGATATTTGAACCTTTGGTGGTCATAAAACAAGCTGTGTCCAATTTCTCCAACGTAATCATACGCTCCTTGATAAAGCTCATCTTCAATTACAATACCCGCTCCTATTCCTTCATTTGCGAGTACGTACATGAAGTTCTTTATCTGTTTTCCGCCACCGTACCATTTCTCGGCAAGCGCTCCAACATTCGCATCATTCTCTATCCACGCCGGGAGCTGATATTTTTCGTATATGATTTCTCTTAAAGGTACATCTTTCCAACCCTTGAACTTCGGCGGACGCTTTACCACACCACTTTGTGCATCTAAAGGACCCGGAATACCCACGCCTATACTTCCAACTCGTATACCTTCTTTTTTCGCTTCTTTCATGGTGTTTTCTATGCCTGTAAAAAGTTTTTTGAGAATGCTTTTGGAATTTTTGTCCTTGTAAGGTGTCAACTTCTTCTTAAAGATAAGATTCATTCGCGCATCCATCAAGGCTATTCTTATCCTTTCCCTTCCAATGTGAATGCCTATCGTGTAAACGGCATCCGCTTTGATGTAAAGTGGAGTGGGAGCTTTGCCAACGTTTCCTGTTGTTAGCGTTGAAGATTCTTCGACTATACCTGAAGATATGAAATCTTTTACAATAGAAGAGACTGTGGTTTTCGTTAATCCCGTTATTCTAGAAAGCTCAACTCGTGAGATTCCTTCGTTTTTTAGTATCAATCGAAGCAAGGTAATAGCATTTTTGATTCGAGTATCTTCGGGTTTTAGTACTATCATACGTTCTCCTTTCAATCAATAAGGAAACTTTCCTTACTAATTTTAATATTTTCAAAGCAACCATGTCAATTCTTAAAATGAGTTAAATTCGACGATTAAAGGCTCTTAGAGTTAATGAGAGGGGAATGTGCATTTGTTTCGCATGAAATCTCCGTTTTTAATCGAAATCGTTAGTGTGGTTAATTCAAGATTATCAGAAGCGTTTCTTTTCATAAGAGCTCAAAACGTGAAAATTATATGTTAAACTCTCTGTGAATATTTTTCACTGAAAAAATGGAGGAACAAAAAATGGAGCATGGTATGAACATCAAAGCAAAAAGCACGATCATGCTGATAGTACTTGTAACCATATGGGGAGCCACGTTTCCATTTGAAAAGATGGTGTTGGCGGATATTTCTCCATTCAGTCTTAATTTTTACAGATTTCTCGCGGCTGATATGCTCCTGCTTTTCATGTTTTTTCCAACGATAAAAAGAGATTTGAGATTCGTATGGAAAGAAGGAATGATACTTGGTACTTTGATGTCCGCAGGATATATCTTACAAACGTGGGGTCTTTCGTATACAAGCCCGGCCAAAAGTGGTTTTATAACCGCCCTTTACATAGTGCTCATTCCGTTTTTTTCTTTTTTTATAGAAAAAAGTCGTTTGAGTTTCACGGTCATCCTTGGCCTTTTTACGGCGACGTTTGGAATATATCTTTCAGAAATGACAGAGAACGTGTTCAATCCAAACGTGGGAGATTTTTTAACGATAGGTTGCGCGGTGGCTTTCGCTTTTCATGTGGTAATGACAACCGGCATAACAAAAAAACTCAAGAACAAACACATAGCCCTTACCTTTTTTCAAATGGCATTCATGACACTCGTTAACATCCCTCTTTACGCTTTTAACCTTTCCAATGACAAATGGCACATTTCCGACGTGATGATCATAGGATTTATAGCACTTTTCGCGAGTCTCATCGCTTTGTTGATACAGATGAAGTACCAAAAAAACGTTGGCACCATTCCTTCAGCTTTCATCTACGCGGGCGAGCCGGTATCCGCCGCGTTTTTTTCTTATTTGATCTTGAGTGAAAGTTTTTCACCTTTACAGATCGTGGGTTTTTCGTTGATAGTTTTTTCCGCGATCTTCACACATTTAAAGACCGCCAAAGAAAAAAGCGAAGTGTAATTCACTTCGCTCTTCTCTTACCAGATTGTATGGTGAGTCAGCTACTTCCGCATCTTTCGAATTCTTCCTGGATAATTCTTTCCAACGCTGATACACTGATTTTTTGGTGATCTTTGAATAAATTAAAGGCGGCTTTTATTATGATTAATCTGGGATACTTGGAAAGAAGGGTTTTCACTGGATCAGATTTGTAAACCATTGTTTCCAATCACCTCACTTTTTCCTACGCATCCCATCTTGACATAGACGGCTAATTAGTTTATAATCTACACGTCTTTGGGCTCATAGCTCAGTTGGTAGAGCTCCCGGCTCATAACCGGGCGGTCGGTGGTTCGAGTCCACCTGAGCCCACCAGGGATAAACAAGAAAAAAACGTGCGCGGTGGTAAACACCGCTTTTTTGCTATTTCAATATTACCACTTTTTAACCAAAATGTCAAGTTTTTACAAAATTGCTAATTCATCAGCTTTGTAGTCAACTTTACAAGCCAATGGCTTTTGGCAAACACGCATCGCTTTCCAAGCGAGAAGGGGATTTTTTGAATATGTCATGCTGTACCAACCAGAGGTCATCCTAAACCGACCGAAGGTCGTCCCGGACCTGATCCGGGATCTCATCCTCACTTCAAAAGGACGGGATTGCGGTTCAAGCCCGCAATGACGTTAAGGTCAAAGACTTTCATCAACTGTGTAAGTGTGTCAGATCCGCAATAACGAAAAAGTGAGTGATAACAAGTAAGAGGTAAAAGCGCATGGCACGTGACAAATACAAAAACGAATAAAAACGGCACTACAGAACTACAATCCACGTGCTGATTTTCTTTTATTTGTTTTGATAAAAACTTTTTCGTTAAAACAAAACTTTCACGCACAAGTTGAGATCTGATAAAATGAAGAATGTGTTTTTTATCGAGTGGGTTAAAATCGATATGCTTCACTTGTAAGAATAGATTCGTTTGAAAAGAGAAAAATGAATTGAAAAAAGGTGATTTGATGGAAAGATACGATGTGGCGGTTGTTGGTTCCGGACATGCCGGTGTGGAAGCGGCTTTGGCAACGGCGCGTCAGGGATTGAAAACTTTGTTGTTGGGAATAAATCTTGACACGCTTGCTTGGACGCCATGTAATCCCGCCATCGGAGGGCCAGCCAAGGGACAAATAGCGAGAGAAGTGGACGCGTTGGGTGGAGAGATGGCTCGCATAACCGACCGCTCCATGATAAACATTCGCATCTTGAACACCTCAAAGGGTCCCGCCGTTCGAGCGCTACGAGCTCAAGTTGACAAATACGAGTATTCCATAACGGCGAAGAAGATGGTGCTGGAACAGAAGAATTTGACCCTTCGTCAGGGAACTGTAACGAAAATAATGGTCAAAAACGATAAAGTGGTGGGAATAGAAACGGCTTTGGGAATAAAATACGAGTGCAAGGCCGTTATCTTGACAACGGGAACTTTTCTTGGTGGAAAGATATTCATAGGTCCTAAATCAATCCCAGCGGGAAGAATGGGAGAACCACCCGCTGAAGGATTAACCGAAAATTTGAGGAATCTTGGAATAAACATGTCTAGATTCAAAACCGGTACTCCTCCACGTGTTTTGAAATCTTCCATAGATTTTTCTGTGCTTGAGAGACAGGATACGTGGGATGAACCCCTCGCTTTTTCTTACAGAGATGAACCTGTCGTCTTGTCAAAGGAATATCCTTGTTACATAACACGCACCAATCCAAAAACGCATGACATAATAAGAGAAAATTTGAAATTTTCGCCAATGTACGGAGAAGTTAAGCTTATTCATTCCGTTGGACCTCGATATTGTCCTTCGATAGAAGATAAGGTCGTTAAGTTTCCCGACAGAGATTCTCACCAACTCTTCATAGAACCTGAAGGAAAGAGAACCCTGGAGTATTACGTGAATGGATTCAGCACTTCTTTGCCATACGATGCTCAAATAGAGATGCTTCATACACTTAAAGGATTGGAACACGCGAAGATAGTGAGACCCGCGTACGCGGTTGAATACGATTTCGCCGATCCAACCCAACTTTATCCAACGCTGGAATCCAAGGTGATAGAAAACCTTTACTTTGCTGGTCAAATAAACGGCACAAGTGGTTACGAAGAAGCTGCCGGTCAAGGGATAATCGCCGGGATAAATGCGGGGTTAAAACTAAGAGGAGAAGAGCAAATCGTCTTGAAAAGGTATGAAGCTTACATTGGCGTTTTGATAGATGATATAACTTCCAAAGGTGTTGATGAACCTTACAGAATGTTAACTTCCCGAGCTGAATACAGACTCTTACTAAGAGATGACAACGCTCATTTAAGATTGGCAAAGTACGGCTATCGCGTTGGTACGGTGAGCAAGGAATTCTACGAAAGAACGCTAAGAATAGAAAAAGAGGTTAAGGAATCGATTGAGCGTCTTGATAAGATTCACATGAAAATCCCACAAGAGTTAAAGGAAAAATTGAAAACGGATAAACATGTTTCACTCCTCAGTTTGCTAAGAGCCCCGGGAGTAACGTATCAAGACGTAAAAAAGTACGATCCTGAACCGGTGAATGATCCCGAAGTTGCAGTGGAACTTGAGATAGAAGCGAAATACGGTGGTTACATCCAAAAAGAGTTGGAAAGCGTAAGGCGGCTTCAAAAGCTTGAAAAGGTTAAAATACCTGAAAATTTTGACTATTCTAAGATAGTGGGTCTTTCCACAGAATCGATGCAAAAATTGATGAAATACAAGCCGCGAAATTTGGGAGAAGCTTCTAAAATTCAAGGTGTAACACCAACTGATATCTTGCTTTTAGACGCGCACTTGAAAGGGGGAGTTAAAAACGTCTAAGGTACTAATCATCGGTCACAAAAATCCGGATACCGACAGCATATGTAGCGCAATTGGTTACGAAGATTTTCTGAATCACTTCGAAAGCGGAAAATACGTTGCTGCCCGCTGCGGTGAGATCAATCCGGAGTCGCAGTTCGCCCTTTCTTTCTTCAACATCTCTCCTCCAATCTTCGTTGAAAGCGTTGAGGCGAGGGTATCAGATATGAAACTCCCTCCCCTTGTAAGTGCGTTGGAGGATGTTCCAACGGTCGATGTGGCGGCACTGATGGACAAATACGATGTTAAAAACGTTCCGATTGTAGATGAAAATGGAAAATTAAAAGGTCTCATAAGCGAAAGAGGCCTTGCCAAGGTGTACGTGAGAAGGTTGAAGATAGAACCTCTTCGCGTCGCTCCTATAGAGTTGAAAACACTGGCAAGAATTTTAAAAGCGAAGATATTCATTTCGGCTCATGAAAGATTGAGCGGAAAGGTTTACACTGTTGTGGACGCACTTCACGTTGCACTTGAGAAATTATCCCGAGATGATGTCGCCGTCGTTGGTGATAACGAACCCGCTCAACTGGCGCTGATAAATCATGGAATAGCCGCTTTGATAGTGGTCGATGGGGCGCCTGTGGGCGAAAGGGTCATTCGTGAGGCGAAGAAGCATGATACTTCTTTGCTTGCAACTTCTCTCGATGCCTTTGGCGTTGGGAAGATGATAAATCTCTCTTTGCCGGCCAAAATGATCATGACCAAGGATGTACCAACGGTCGGTTTAGACGATACGATAGGTTACACCAGAGAGCTTGTTTACCTTTCGAAGTTCAGAAGTGCATGTGTTGTAGACGATAAGAAGCGACTCTTAGGGGTGATCACGCGAACGACTTTAATGGAGGATGTTCATAAGTCTGTGATATTGCTGGATCATAACGAATTTTCTCAAGCTGTGGATGGCATAGAAGAGGCTGAAATATTGGAGATAATAGATCACCACAGGCTGGGAACCATAAATACGCTAAGACCCGTGAAATTTTTAAACGATCCACTCGGTTCCACTTCGACGATCATAGCAAAGAAATACGTGGAATCTAAGATAAAACCTTCTCAAAAAATAGCCGGTGCGCTTTTGAGTGGAATACTTTCGGATACCTTGGTTTTAAGGTTGTCCACCACGACCGATGCGGATGTGAAGATGGCCAATTACCTGGCAGGTATAGCAAAAGTTGATATAACGAAGTACGGAACGGATTTGATAAAGGCTGGCATGAATTTGGAAGGTTTATCTCTCGAAGAAATTTTGAATCGCGACGTGAAGAGATACGTGATCTTCGGGAAAAACATAATGATCTCCCAGGTGATGGTACCGTCCTTCGAATACGATAAAAAACGCGCCAAAGAGATCGAAAAAACGGTGAAAAGGATAAGGAAAAATTTCGGATTGGATTGCTTTTTCGTTCTGTTTACAAACGTTTTCGAAAATGCGAGTGATCTTTTCGTGGATGGTGATGCCACTTGCTTAAGCAAGTTCTCATCTCAAAAACAACCTATAACGTTGAAAAACGTCATGTCAAGGAAAAAAGATTTCCTTCCAAAGATAGGCCAAATTCTTAGAGATATGAGATAGGAGCTTGTTTTGAAATGTTGGCGTTCTTTAAGTTCACGTTGTATTGGATCGTAATTCCAACGTTAACCGTGATCATTGCCGATCTTTACGGGACGCATCCTCATTTGTGGTGGGGGATGTTTTTCATGGTTAGTGGTCTGTTTTGGGCCGCTTTGGCAACTTCTTATCTGGTTATCGTGGGGATCGGTGCTCCGTTTTTTGGAAAGAAAGCTCCAAAAGTGCTGGTTAAATGCGGGCCTTATTCGATGTCAAGACATCCCATCTACTTTGGATATTTTCTTTACACGCTTGGGATATCCCTATTCTTCAATTTGCTAACTTTACCATTTATACTCGTCGAGCTCTTCGTTTTGTTCGTTCTTATTTCTTTCGAAGAGAAAGGATTGAAAAAGAAATTCGAAGATTTTGAAAGATATAAGGTATCCACACCTCTCTTTCTCCCGACGAAAAGATGGAAGATAGACGAAGCGAAGGATCCTCCTTTTCTTTTCGTATTTCTCTACATGATTGGAAAATTTCTCATAAAATTCTTCTACGATGTACACACCGTTGGAAAGGAAAACATACCTACACCCCCTTACATCGTCGTGTCAAACCATAATTGTTATTTCGATCCGTTTTTCATAATGGATGCCATGAACGTTTACATGAAGGCCCCCCTTAGTTGGGCGCATTACGAGAATATGAAATGGCTTATAGATCACGTTGGAATGTTTCCAATAAAGCGTTACACCGCCGATTCTTCCGCGATCATGAAAATGGCCAGAGCTTTGAAACATGGAGGAGTGGCGGGAATTTTCATAGAAAATGAAAGAAGCTGGGACGGTAGACCATTAAATGTAAAAAACGGTATAGATAGATTGATGAACACCTTTAAAATGCCAATTTTACCGGTGAGAATAGAGGGAGCTCACTTGATGTGGCCCCGATGGGCTTCCAAATTCAGTAAAGGAATGGTCAAAGTTGTGATTGGAGAATTAACGCCTTTTGAAGATTACGAAAAGGCTTTTGAATTCGTCTTGAAAGATACCGTTCCACCAAAGGCTGTGTACAAGGATTACCGTGGTGTGGAAAGTTATCTTTGGAAATGCCCAGCGTGTAAAAGCATTTCAAGCTTGAAATCTTTTAAAAACGGATTTTCGTGTCAACGATGTGGAAAATCTTGGATAAAGCCGTCCGTCGAACAGCTTCGAAAAATGCACGATGATATCTATCCTCGAGACGTGACAGAACTTCCAATTGAAGATGTTGCGCTCGTTAACGACAAAGAAATGAAAATTTCGCTAAATGAGAGGCAAATCGTGTTTGGAAATGAGAAAATAGAACTCTCGAAGGTTAAGGCTTTTTTAGTGGAATCGAGACACGAATTCTATCTCTACTCGAAAGAATTGTATGAAGTGCATCCCCGTAAAACGTCACCGTTGATGTGGAAAGAATGGGTCGATTTTCTGAAAAAAGATGACGAAAACTATTGGAGATACAGAAATTGACTGTATGGAGAAACAAAAGCAAAATCCCGGGTGAACTCGGGATTTTGCTTTACCTTTAATATAGTAACTCATGTTGTGCACGAAAGTAACGAAAAAAGATTGGGATGTAACAAAGTTCATTG
>CAZCZS010000024.1:19735-22270 GCA_964503355.1 uncultured Mesoaciditoga sp. | reverse complement strand
GGGAAACGATCCTTCTCAATCGATAAAAAACGAAAAGAGGATAAAGGGTTCCCATGGAAGGTATTCGAAGATCGAAAACAAAGGCTTCACGGATTTTCTTTTGGAGGAAGAAGAACGAGATATTTCCTCTTTGATGAGCGACATAATGCAAAGTGGAAACGAGTTTTCTCGTTCTCCAACCGAAGAGAACTTTGAAAATTACAAAAAAAAGGTCAAAGAGTTCTTAAAACTCATCGAAAAAAGACTGTACAGGATAAACGAGTTGGCTTCCATAGAGGAACGGAGGGCGAAGTTGTACTTTATAGTTGAAAAGGTTGACAAAGAGCTCGAAGAGATATCGAAAAAACTCTTTGAAATGGAACGTTCCACGCTTTTTTACGCCTCAAAAATAGGAAAGATAAACGGTCTTTTGATGGACATTTACAGATGATGGAAAGTTTGGATGCGAACGTCAAAAGGGTAAAAACTTTTATAGAGACTCAAACGGCCACACGTTTGATATTGAAGGCCAAAAGTTCAGCGGTGAAAAGGCTTTTTTTGGAAAAATTGTTTCAAGTCGTCGAAGAAAACGACGTTTCGTACGATGTTTTGTGGCTAAATAGGGAAAACGAAAAGGTAAAAGTCGACGATGCGAGGAGAACGTCAGAATTCCTAAGTTACGCTCCTTCGCAGGCGAAACGTAAGTACGTGATCTCCGAGGAGTTTTCCAATGCAACGCCTGAAGCGATAGCAGCTCTTTTGAAGATCACGGAAGAGCCGCCTGATTTTGCGGTTTTCATTTTTTTCGCTTCGAATCCAACGCGCGTTATTTCAACCATACGAAGCAGATTTACGATTTTGGATTTAAACATCGATCCTAAAAGCTTGATGGAACCAACGATCGCTCAAAAAATAAAGGGTGGTGTGTTGGAAGACATTTGCGCAAGCGATTCAGAATTCGCCATACACATTTCGAAGAATTTCGAAAGGGTTTTTGCACTGTTTGATGGAGCGAAAGACACTTTTTCAACCCTCGCGATGATCAAGAAGCTTTCTGAAGAAGAATTTTCAACCGTTGAAATTTCAATACTCATAGAGAAATTACTTCTTTTTTTGAAGAAGGAAGAGATCGTTGAAGTTTTTCAAGCTTTAAAAGATGTTTTGAACGCAAAGAACTCGCTGAAACTTTTCAAAGCTTTTGTAGATGCAGCGCTTGTCATATTGGAAGATCTTGTAATTTTGAAGAGGACGAGTTATTGGAAGGGAATAAAAAGAAAAGATTACATAAAATACTACGTGGATATGAGCTGCCCACTACAAGACGATCTTGATTGGCTTTTACGACTTTCAAACAAAGATCGTTACGCGAAAACGGACGCGGGAATGGGGATTTTCTTGGTGTTATCGAAATTCGTCATACTTAAAGGGAAGTGATTTTTTTGAAGATATACGGTGTTGCATTCGATAGAGTTGGCAAAGTGCACAAGTTTTTTTACGACGGAGAACCGCTTAAACGTGGCGAAATGGTCATAGCTCCGAGCGAATACGGGGTGGAACTTGGAGAGATCGTGAAAGTTGAAGATGTACCGGAAGGGGAAAAGCCCGAAAAATCGATTGTGAGAAAAGCCACCTTTGAAGATATGGATGTTCAAACTCAAAACGAGAAAGACGCCAAGGTTGCGCTTAACATCTCAAAAGAAAAAGTTGTGGAACACGATCTTCCAATGAAGATGTTAAGGGCGAAATACGTTCTCGATCGCTCCAAACTCGTTTTTTTCTTTTCGGCAGATGGACGCGTGGATTTCAGAGCCTTGGTGAAAGAGCTTGCAACCGTTTTCAAGACCAGAATAGAGCTTCGCCAAGTTGGAATAAGAGACGCCGCGAAGATGATAGGTGGAATAGGTCTTTGCGGGATGCAAACGTGTTGCTCCAGATTTGAAAGGGATTTCAAAAGCATCACATTAAAATACGCCAAAGCCCAACAATTGATGATAAACCCATCGAAAATATCCGGCGCATGCGGAAGACTGTTGTGTTGTTTGGCATTTGAAAACGACACGTATCTCGAGATCTTGAAAGATATTCCGGATGTTGGAGAAAAGATCGAATACGAAGACACACAATACATAGTGAGTGAGCTGAACATATTCCGCAGAATTCTCAAAGCCAAGAGTCCAGAAGGTAAAATTATCGTCTTGCCTTTTGACGAGGTGCTGAAAATCACGAAAAAATCCCATGAGGATGAAAGCGATGAAACCAAGGAGGATGAAGAGTGCGATTCGAGCTTTTGAAAAAATCGAACGAAGCCAGAAACACCGTCTTACATCTCACTCACGGTAACGTTGAAACACCCGTTTTTATGCCGGTGGGTACCAACGGAGCCGTTAAAATGTGTACTCACGATTGTGTGAAAAAAGCGGGAAGTCAAATAGTCCTCGCGAACGCTTTTCACCTTTATTTGCGTCCGGGAATGAACGTTTTAAAGAAATTTGGCGGACTTCACAACTTCGCTTCGTGGGATATTCCAATTTTAACCGACAGTGGAGGTTTTCAGGT
>CAZCZS010000024.1:0-19635 GCA_964503355.1 uncultured Mesoaciditoga sp. | reverse complement strand
ATAACTTCAATGCCTTTCGATGGATTTGGAATAGGCGGTTTAAGCGTTGGGGAAAGTCTGAAAAAAACCCTTGAAATGTTAGATGTTATAATGCCTTTGATGCCAGAAAACAAGCCTCGTTACCTCATGGGTGTTGGCGATCCGGTCTTGATGTTGGAAGCCGTTGAAAGGGGAGTCGATATGATGGATTGCGTCTTGCCTACAAGATTGGCAAGACATGGGGCCGTTTTCACTTCAAAGGGGAAATTGAACATAAAATCGGCCGCCTACGCGTTGGATAAATCTCCACTGGATGAAGAATGCGATTGTGAGATATGCAAAAGTTATTCACGAGGTTACATTCACCATCTCTTTAAGAAAAAAGAATCGACTGCCATGATCTTCGCGACGTATCATAACATCTATTTTTTACATAAACTCATGGAAAATGCGAAAGATGCCATCAAGAGAGGTGAATTTTCGGAATTTAAAAAGGAATTCTTGAAAAAGTACACATCTTCAAATGAATAGCTGGAAAGTGTGATAATGTGATAAGAATAAGGCTGAAAAAGGGAATAAAAAAAGTCGGTTGGGTGAACCCTTGGATATACAGAAACGAGATATTGGATATACCTCCCCATGAAGAGGGAGAGATATGCGATGTTTTTGATTTTTCAAACAATTACGTTGGTAGAGGATACCTCAACGAAAGATCTTTTATAACCGTAAGGCTTTTGAGCCATTCTCCAGAAAAGATAGACGGAACTTTTTTCACCAAAAAGATCGTTAAAGCGCTCAAGAAAAGAAAAAAATTCAAAGGTGCCTTTCGACTTGTTCATTCAGAAGCAGATGGTATGCCTGGTGTTGTGGCAGATCTCTTTGGAAAACACTTGGTCGTTCAATTCAACACGTTGGGAATGGAAAAGATGAAAGATAAAATCTTAAACGCTTTTGAAGAAGTGCTAGATTTGGATGGAATATTCGAAAAGAGCGAAGGAAGGGCACGAAAAAGAGAAGGCTTGGAAAAATCCGTTGGATGGATAAGAGGTGAAGGAGAAGAACTCATACCTTTTAAATTCGATGGTGTTGAGTATTTTTCAGATACACTCGGTCAAAAGACGGGTTTTTTCTTGGATCAAAGATTCAACGCGAAAGCGTTAAGGAATTTCGCTCACGGAATCGTGCTGGACGCCTTCAGCTACACCGGAAATTTTTCCATAAACGCTTTTAAGGGTGGAGCGGACAAGGTGATATCCATAGATCGTTCTCAAAGAGCGGGAAAAATTTACGAGGAGATCTTAAAAGCCAACAACGTGAAAAGCGGATATGAAATCGTGATTGGAAACGCTTTCGATGAGTTGCGGAAATTCGAAAGGGAGGGTCGATCTTTCGATTTGATCATCTTGGATCCTCCCGCTTTTGCCAAGAGCAGAAAAGAATTATCTGCCGCCTTAAGGGGATACAAAGAGATAAATTTGAGGGCAATGAAGATTCTGAAGAACGGTGGCTTTTTGGCGACGGCTTCATGTTCCGCTGCTTTGGATAGAGAAAGTTTTTTGAACGTTGTAAAGGAAGCCGCTTTTGACGTGCACAAAGAACTGCGCATCGTGTATTTTGGAATTCAAAGTTACGATCATCCGGTTTTGATTGGAATGAAAGAAAGTGAATATTTAAAATTTTTCATATTCGAAGTGGAGGCGATTTCGTGAATAAAGATGAAGCGATGGAGATACTCTCAACGATAAAATATCCAGGTTATTCGAAAAGTATCACGGATTTCAAAGTGGTAAAGAGCGTGGAAATAAAAGAAAATACGATAGAAGTGCTTTTAAATCTTGGAACAGCCGATGATAGAAAAAGAAAGCTCATATACGATGAGATAAGGGAAAAATTGGGTAAAAAAGGATTTGAAGTTAAGATTTCAACTGTTCAAGAAAAGGGAACAACCGTTGAACAAAAGCATTACGTTTCGAACGCCAAAAAGCGAATAGCCATTCTCAGCGCGAAAGGCGGAGTTGGAAAAAGCACATTTGCCGTTTCTTTGGCGATAGCTTTGAGTAAAAGGGGAAACAAAGTAGGGCTCTTCGATGCCGACGTTCACGGTCCAGATGTACCAAGAATGTTGGGTTTGCAAAAGCCAGCTCGTGCGAATAAAGAGAAAAATCTCATCATTCCCAACGAAAGAGAAGGTATATACTCGATGTCTCTGGGATACGTGGTGGATCCAGAAACGCCCGTTATATGGAAGGGTGCTATGGTTTCCAAAGCGATAGTGGAGTTGCTTCAATTCACCGACTGGCCACAGATGGATTACTTCATCGTGGATCTTCCGCCCGGTACCGGAGACGCGGCGCTGAGCATAAATCAAAATATGGATTTGGATGCCGCCGTGATAGTAACCACTCCAAATGCGCTTGCCATAATGGACGCTGCGAGGGCAACGGCTTATTATAACCAATTGGGTACCAAAGTGATAGGTTTTGTGGAAAACAGCGGTTACTTCGTCTGCGATGAATGTGGAAAAAAATCCTATCCGTTTGGAAAAACGGATCCAATAGTGATCGAAACGCAGTTAAAAGTCCCATGTCTTGGAGTTTTGCCTTTCGAGCCCAAAGTGGAAGAGGCTGCGGATGAAGGAGATCTTTTTTCGGCCTTGGATACGGAGTTCTTCAGGATCATGGATTCAATTGCCGAAAAAATAGAAAAAAGTTAAGGGGGTAATTTTTTTGAAGTGGTCAAAATTGTACACTCCGACACTTAAAGAAGTTCCATCCGATGCGGATATAAAAAGTCAAGAACTGTTAACGAGAGCGGGTTTTATACGAAAAGCCGCGGCTGGAGTATATTCGTACCTTCCTCTGGGACTACGTGTCCTTCAAAAGATCACGAATATCGTTAGGGAAGAGATGAATGCCATAGGTGCGCAAGAGCTTTTGATGCCGATAATGCAACCGGCGGAAATATGGAAGATAACCGGTAGGTGGGAAGATTACGGACCGGAGATGGTGAAATTCAAGGATAGGAACAAAAGGGAATTCACCCTTGGACCAACACATGAAGAGATGATAACAACGCTGGTAAAAGGAGAACTGAAATCGTACAAGCAGCTACCTGTGACGCTTTATCAGATAAACACGAAATACAGAGATGAGATAAGACCGCGTTTCGGGTTGTTGAGGGCAAGAGAATTCATAATGAAAGACGCATACAGTTTTCACGACAGCGAAAAATCTTTAGACGAGACTTATCAAAATATGTATGAAGCTTATTCAAAGATATGTCAAAGAATGGATTTGAAATATTTCGCCGTTGAAGCTGATACGGGTGCGATAGGTGGAAACAATTCCCACGAATTCACGGTTTTGGCCCAAAATGGTGAATCGAATATCCTTTATTGCGACGAATGTGGTTACGCCGCTACAGATGAAAAGGCGGAATATCAGCCTGACTATGCGGAATCCAACGAAAATGAAAAAGAAATGGAATTGGTGAAGACGCCAAACGTTAAGACCGTCGAAGAACTTTCGAAATTCCTTGGAATAGATAAAACGAAGATAGTCAAAAGTATGGTTTTCGTTGGAAGAAATGGCGTTTTCATGACGTTGATAAGGGGAGATCTGGAAGTTAACGAGGCCAAATTGAAATCTCACTTCAAAGATCAAACGATCCATAAGGCTTCACCTGATGAAGTTTTGGAGAGTTTGGGAGTTCCGATAGGTTATCTTGGACCGGTTGGAGCGAGAGTGAAGATCTTTGCCGATCTCTCGGTAAAGCCCATGAAGAATTTTGTCGTCGGTGGAATGAGAGAGGAATATCATTACGTGAACGTTAACGTTGATAGGGATTTCAAGGTATCAGAATGGTTGGATATGAAGAAAGTCGTGGCGGGTGATAGATGTCCAAAATGCGGAGCTCCTTTGAAGATAAAGAAAGGTATAGAAGTTGGCCAGATATTCAAACTGGGCTCAAAATATTCTGAGAAACTCGAAGCTTTTTACGTTGATACGAATGGTGAAAGAAAACCGTTTATCATGGGGTGCTATGGTTGGGGAGTGTCCAGAACCATGGCGGCCGTAGTGGAGCAATATCATGATGAAAACGGTATGATATGGCCAAGAGCCATAGCTCCTTTTGAAATCGTTGTGACGGTGGTAAACACTTCAAATTCCGAACAAGTTAAGATTGGAAACGAGATATACGAATTCTTGAAAAGCGAAGGATTCGATGTTCTCTTAGACGACAGAGAAGTGTCCGGTGGTTTCAAGTTCAAAGATGCCGATTTGATAGGAATTCCATTGCGGATCACCGTTGGGAGGAAACTCAAAGATGGAAAGGTGGAAATGAAGCTAAGGAATTCCAACGATATTTACAACGTGAACGCCGATAAAAACGAAGTGTTCAAAAAAGCCAAGGAAATGTTAAACGATTACAAGTTGAAATGATATGAGGTCGATGCGGAAGATCAGCGCTTTTTTCAACAACTTGTCTCCAGAGCTCTTGTTGCTCTTAACCTTTGCCATGCTGATAACTCTTGGAACGTTGTTGCTGATGATGCCTTTTGCGACGACTGCCGGTATAAAGCCAATAGATGCGCTGTTCACTTCGACGTCTGCTTCCTGTGTAACGGGATTGATAGTTGTGGATACGCCAACGGCTTTCACCTTCTTTGGACAGTTGATCATCTTGATTCTCATCCAAATAGGTGGCCTTGGAATAATGACCTTGACGACTTTTTTTGCCATGGTCGCGGGAAGAAGAATAACTTTAAGGGATCGCATGTTGGCCGCCAGTAGTTTGAACGTGAACAGATATGGTGGCATATTGAGATTAATAGCGCTTGTCATCAGATACACCCTGATGATAGAATCTGCGGGAGCCATGATATTGTTTTTCAGATTCTATCAATACTTTCCCGGTAGGCCTCTTTACGCCTTGTGGCAATCGCTTTTTCATTCCATATCCGCCTTTTGTAACGCCGGATTTTCTCTTTTTTCCAACAATTTGGAAGGTTTCACAAACGATCCTTTGATAAACATCACGATAATGGCGTTGATAATCCTTGGTGGATTGGGATTTGCCGTCATCTCCGAAATAGAGATGACGAAATTCAAGTGGACCAAGATGAGTCTTAACACGAAAATAGTGCTCAGTACGACGCTTTTTTTGATAGTTAGCGGCTTTTTGGTTCTGTTGGCGGTGAATTACGATTATCTTAAGAACAAAATGGGTTTGGCTGAGATAAGTTGGATCAGCATCTTCCAAGCTGTAACACCTCGAACGGCTGGATTTGATACCTATCCCATTTCAAATCTTTCAACACCAGCCCAACTTGTGATAATACTTTTGATGTTCATAGGAGGCTCCCCTGGTTCGACTGCCGGTGGTATAAAGACAACGACATTTGCCACAATTCTCTTGAAGACTGTGGGATTTTTTAGGGGAAAGGAAGAGATAAGTTTCCTCGAAAAGAACATATCTTACGCCTCTTTTAGGAAAAGTGTGGCGGTTCTTTCTTTGAGTTTACTCACGATCTTCGCGGGGGTGTTCTTTTTAGAACTCACAGATCCATTTTTACCGTTTAAATCCATAGTTTTTGAAGTTTTCAGCGCATTTGGAACTGTCGGCTTGGATTTGGGAATATCTTCATCGTTAAGTTTGTGGGGAAAGTTAACGGTTGTTTTTCTCATGTACGCTGGAAGAATGGGAATAGTCACCATAATATCCACACTTTTAAAGAGACAGAACGCACTTTACACTTATCCGTCTGAGGATATAATAATAGGGTAAGGGAGGCATTTATGGCTAAGCAATACGTTGTCATAGGTTTGGGAGAGTTTGGAAAAAACTTGGCTAAATACCTTCAAGATATGGGAAACGAAGTGTTGGCGATCGACGATTCGGAATCCACAGTGCAAAATCTCTCATCCGAATTGACGTACGTTGTCAAAGCCGATGCCACTTCTCAAGAAGCTCTTGAAGCGTTGGGAGTGAAAAACTTCGATGTGGCCATAGTAAGTGTGGGAGGCAAAGATGTTCAAGCTTCCATTCTAATAAGTTTGATCTTGAAAGACATGAAAATTCCAACTATAGTGGCGAGAGCTAGTACAGAGCTACACGGGCGCGTGCTTGAAAAGATAGGAGTGAATCTGGTGGTGTACCCAGAAAAAGAGATGGCCCTCAACCTTGCGAAGAAGTTGATGATGCCAAATGTCGTTGAAAGAGCCGTTGTGGCCGGTAACTACAAGATATACGAGATCAAAACACCCTTAACATTCGATGGAAAGAGTTTGCAAGAGCTCCAACTTAACAAGCGTTACGAGATGACGGTTATGCTGATAAAAGATGTGGAAAACAAGATAGAATTTCCTTCAGCTCAAACGATTTTGAAAAAGGGAGAGACTATGATAGTTTTGAGCACCGATGAAGGAATGAGAACATTTTCGGAGGATAACAACGATGGGAATATTTAACTTCTTTAAAAAAGGATTGAAAAAAACCAAGGAAGGTTTCTTTGGCAAAGCCATTTCGATGTTGAAAAATGGTATCGACGCGGAAAAACTTGAAGAGATAGAAGAACTTCTGTTACTGGCGGATGTGGGCCCGGAAACATCGGATTACATAGTGGAAAATCTGAAAAAGAAAAAAGGAGAACCGATAGAGATTTTGAAAAGCACGCTTCTTGAACTTTTGGGCGAAAACGAGAGCTTGAAATTTTCTCAAACTCGTCCAACCGTTTACACGTTAGTCGGTGTGAACGGTTCGGGAAAAACCACCACGGCCGGAAAATTGGCATGGAGATTTAAAAAAGAAGGGAAAAGGGTCTTGCTCGCGGCCGCGGATACTTTCAGGGCTGCCGCGATAGAACAATTAAAAGAATGGGGGAAAAGGGCCAACGTGCCGGTCATCTCACATCAAATGGGAGCTGACGCCGGAGCGGTGGCGTATGATGCGGTTAACCACGCCATTTCAAACGATGTGGACGTGGTTCTTATAGACACCGCTGGACGTTTGCATACGAAAGATAATCTCATGCGCGAGCTGGAAAAAGTTCACAAGGTCATAAAAAAACTTCGCGAGGATCAGCCAACGGAAGTGTTGATGGTGTTGGATGCGACGATAGGTCAAAACGCAATCCAACAAGCTCGTATTTTCAACAAAAGCGTTGGTGTAACTGGAATAGTGCTCACGAAGTTGGACGGAACCGCGAAAGGCGGGATGATATTTTCTATAAAAAAGGAACTTGGCATTCCGATCAAACTCATAGGAATTGGGGAAAGCGTGGAAGATCTAAAAGATTTCGACGCCGAGGAGTTTGTGAATGAAATTTTGGAGTGAAAATGGGTAAGATATCTTCTTTGCTTATGAAAAAAATGCTTTCTGAAGAGGGAGAAAATGCCCTTCACACCGCGAACGTTATAAGACGTTACGCTGAAGGTGGCTGGACGAGAAAGAAGATGGAAACGGCTTTAGAAATGATAAACCCAAGCATAAAGAAGCTGTCTATTTTTTATGATATGTCTCCTTTAGAAGTTGAAAAGGTCGCTAAAAAAAGTGGCGTTAAACTTTCTGCGTTGAGTTTTGTGTGCATGTTGTTAGAACCAAAAACGTATTTTCCCATGAACGACGAAACGCTTTCTTTTTCCAAAGAGATCGGAATTCCTTTTAAAGATTACCCTTCCTTTTTAAAGGAATGGAGAAAATTGTTGCGTTCTCACGCGGAATACGTGGACGATTTCTTGGACCTCTACATGCTTCTTTTTGGTAAGGCTGACGATGAAATGAGCGACGAATCCGTCGTTGAAGAACTCATAGGCCTTTTCAAAAAGAAGAATTTTCTTTCCTTGACACAAGAAGATGTGCGAGATTTTCAAGAGATCTATTCAAATCTACTTCCATCTGATAAGAGGAAACTCTCGGACTCGATTTCGGATTCATACGTTAAAGGGGTTTTGCTGAAAAGAGATAGAAAAATGCTCATCGTGGACGGTAACAACATAGCCATGGTGGGAAGAGCGAGAGTGGATTTGGACAACATTTTTCTTGTATTTGAACTGCTTGGAAGGATGAAAAAGGTACCTTGGCCTTTCGCCATCGTCTTCGACGCGAATTTCATCTACCAACTTAAAGGTTCACAGAAAACGCTTTTCGAAGGAAAATTTCTTAAACATCCCTCCGTTTACTTTCACTCACCGGCGGATGAAAAGATACTTGAGATGGCTTCCCACACTCCGGCATGTGTGTTGACAAACGACAGATACATGGACTATCCAAAAGTTGAGTTCACGAAGTTGAGGTTTGATGGAAAAAAGATATGGGAAGATAGAAGGCGAACGTAGAAATATCCTTTGGAGGCGAATGAGATGTTCCGAAGTGTGGATGTGTTGCAAAGTGCGATGGATGTTTCAACACTTACGACGACGGTAATAGCGAACAACATAGCGAACGCGAGTACTCCTAATTTCAAAGCGAGTTACGTCGTTCCAATCGTTCGTGATGATCCACTTCGTTTGGAATCAAAAATAGTTACGGATACGAAAAGTTCGATAGGCAACGACGGCAATAACGTGGATGTCAACGCTCAAATGGCTTTGCTTTCTGAGAACACGATAAGATATGAAGTGCTAACGCAACTCGCTTCCATGAGTTTTAAAAGATACACGGACGTTTTAAGGGGAGTGTGATGGCTTTTGTCGCTTTTTGATGCGATCGGCATATCTTCTTCAGGTATGACGGCCCAGCAGTTAAGAGTGGACATCATATCCAACAACATAGCAAACGCTAACACAACGAGAGCCGCTAATGGAGAACCGTACAGAAGAGAGATCCCTATATTCGCCGAACGATTTGCCGCTACGCGTGACGGAATCGTTCCCAATGGAGTGGAAGTGGTGAAAGTGGCGAAGGACAATTCCCCCTTTCAAAAGATATACGATCCGACAAATCCCGATGCCGACAAAGACGGATACGTTAAAATGCCCAACGTGAACGTCGTGAGGGAAATGGTGGATCTCATAGCCGCTCAGAGAAGTTACGAAGCTAATGCCACAGTTATCAGCAACGTGAAAGCCATGGCGAGTGCAGCCGTCCAAATTGGGAGGTGATAACTTGACGGGTCCTATAAATCCCATCGATCCTGTAAACCCCATTTCATCCGGAAGTTCCGAAGTTACGAAGAAAAACGGTGCGGATTTCAAAAAAATACTCGAAAATGCGATAAACAAGGTGAACGATACGGTCAACAACGCGGAAAAGCTTTCAAATGATTTTGCCACTGGGAAAACATCGGATATTCATTCGGTTATCATAGCTGCGGAGAAAGCGGATATAATGTTACAGCTGACCACGGAAGTGAGAAACAAAATAGTCGAAGCTTACAGAGAGATCATGAGGATGCAGATTTAGGCTGCTGTTTTACCTCGTAGATCATGACGAAAAAACCAAGTAAAATCGGAAGATAATACGTTGTAAGTCGCCACATCAATATGCCAGTCATCACCGCGGGTTTACTTCCGTAAAGGGAAAGAACGGCGTAAAATCCTCCTTCCACACCGCCGGATGAACCGGGAGTGGGGACGTAGTATATGACGAACGAAAGAAGAATGAATATGGCACTTAGGTTCCAAAATGAAAGCTCGAATGGTGTAAAAGATGTTTGTGAAGAGACCGTGATGGACCTGTACAGTATGTAATAAAGCACTAGCAAGTCGAGCACACCCATACTTCCATCGAAGATCACAAGCCATGGCTTTTTCGCCCAAATAAGTTTCATCGACTTGTAGAAATTATCCATTTTCTTTGAAAAGGCATCGAAAAATTCATCTGGATTTCGCTTGAAAAGCTTAACCAACCCACGTACTACACGCATTTTTTTCAAAGCGAAGTTTATCTTTTTGCCAACGCTTGGAACGAGAAAAAAGAAAACCATCCCAAGTGAAAATACCACGCTCATCAAAATGATGAACCATATCATTTTGCTGAGAAGAGGTATTCCCACACGAATGTACCCAAGATACCCATTCATGAGTATCAAAGAAGAAAAGGACAAGAATATCAACATGTTGGACCAACGGGTTAAGATTATGGCCGAGGAATTTTCGGCCTTCATACCCCATTTTGAGAGATGCCATATTTGGTAAGGTTGTCCACCGGCTGAAAACGGAGTTATGTACGTGAAAAAGTAGCCGAGTATGGAGTTTCTCATCGAAACGTTCCACGTTGTCTTTTCGTTCAAAAAATAAGATAAAACCAACGTTCTTATCGAATCTATCACGAATATCGAACAAAAGAGAAGAAAATCTATCAACACCTCAATCGGTGGGAAATCCTTGAGACTTTTAAGGATATTTCCGCTTTTCGAGAATATGAGTATGACCGCTATCACCGAGAAACTTGCCAACAGTGCTATCATCAGGTTTCTCAAGAGTTTTCCACTTTGTGATTTGTCGTTTCTTACTTCCATTTTGGATGCCTCGGATCGACCGTTTTTCCTTTAACTCCTTTTAGACCATCTTCGAAGCCGTGAAAGGCGTAAGGTTTACTTTCAGGTGAAACGTAAGCCCATATGTATCTATCCACGAAAAAGTACCCTTTTAACAAGGTGTGAATGAATTTGGAATCTCTGGTAGCGTTAAGTGCATTTCTGAATATGTAATACACCTTCCAAGATGGAATGGACGGTTTTGAAAATGGAAAGCGAAAGAGTCTCTTTTGTCTTATCCAATCTTTATGTTCTATAAGACTGGAATGAACTTTCATGAGTTTAAAACCGTTGCGCTTTATCCTCATTGAATATTCGTAATCGTCAGCGTATATGAAAAAATCCTTGTCTGGAAGACCCACTTTTTTAACGACTTTTGCACTCACGGCAAAGCCCACAAAAGTGCCAATTCGAGCTGGAGAAACTTTTCTTTTAGGAGTCGCATTGGAAACCTTTACCAGTTTGCTCAAGAGGACGCCCACCTTTTCGTCTTCTTGAAATTTCTCCATGTATTTTTCCAATTCCTCAAGAGCGTTGTTGTACGGAAGGGCATCATCATCCATCATCCAAACCCAATCCGCTCCGCGATCAACGGCTTCTTTTAAACCGTAAGAAAAACCACCAGATCCACCTAAATTCTCTTCCAGTCTTTTTACGGTTATTCTCTTTTCTCTGCTCTGCAGATCTTTAAGAAACTCCTCAGTTGAATCGGTACTTGCGTTATCGACCACCAAAATTTCATTGGGAAGTCTACTTTGATTCAAAAGGGCTCTTATGTTCTTCTTCAACCACTCAATTCTGTTGTAGGTAACGACCAATGCGGTGATCTTCATCCGTTTATTCCTCCATGTCAAAATTTTCTTATATCGCTGAAACCTTCTCCGTAAGCCTTTTCCACTTCTCCCACAACGATGAAAGCCTGCGGATCTATCTTCCTTATCGTGTGCAAAAGATTCGAAAGCTCTCTTCTTCTTATAACCGTCAATATCATCCTCTTGTTTTCTCCGGTATAACCACCTATCGCGGGGATATACGTCACTCCTCTTTGAAGATTTTTTATTATATGCTCGGCTATCAGATCGTTTTTGCTCGAAATTATCAGGACTTGTTTCGACATCTCCATACCACGCATGAGGAAATCTATCGCAAGACCGTTCAAAATTATCGCGAGCATGGAATAAAGCCCTATGTTGAGTCCAAATCTGAATCCCGCCAAAACACCAATTGAAACGTCAGCTATCAGAACACCCTGGCCTAATGGAACGTACAAGAATTTGTTCAAGAATTTTGCTATGATGTCGGTACCGCCGGTGCTGCCGTTTTGGGAAAAGGCCAAAGCCATACCAAACGCCGCGATGACGTCTCCGAAGATGGTTGCGAGCATGAGATCGCCACCGCTGTAAATGGGAAAATGCACCATCCTGTTCAGAAAATCCACGAAAAATGAGAGTAAAAACGTTGAATATATGGTCTTAAAGCTGAAATCAACTCCAACGAAAAGCAACGAAAGGGCTATTAAGCCACCGTTTATCAAGTACATCCATACACCAACCGGAAGATTTATCACGCCATGGAGCACTATGGCCAAACCACTGGCTCCTCCAGCGGCTATGTTGTAAGGGACCAGGAAAGACACTATGGCCATCGCGGTTACCAAATCTCCAGCCGATATAAGGGTGTATTCTTTTATAAGTTCAAAAATATTCTTAGCTTTCATTTAAGATTCCTCCTCATACGTTCCCACTAATTCTAACAAAAAAAGAACTTTAAAGAAAATCTTTGATACCAAAAAACGTTTATTCACGTCGTGCTTGAAAGTAACGGAAAAAGAGATAAGATCTAACGAAGTTCATTGAGAAAAGCGATGAATGTTGAAAAATAATTAGCTCGTGTAAGATGATCCGAACAAATTAACTTCGGTATTTCAACTCTACTATTTGAAGTTTTCATCAAGACAAGTAAAAAATCAGCGCGTAGCTTGTAGTTCTGTAGTGCATGGCAGGTGGCGTTTTTATTCGTTTTTGTATTTGCCACGCGCTACACGCTTGATGGAGTCTTTGAACTTAACGTCATTCCGGGCTACGACTCGTTGATGAGAGTCTTTGATCTTAACGTCATTGTGGCCTACGAGCCGCAATCTCATAGTAAGAACGAGATTCTGAATCAAAAACGAGATCCCGGATCAGGTCGGGGACGACTTGCAGTCGGTTCAGAATGACCATTGGTTGGTACGACATGACAGAAAAAGAAAGTCCAAGATGACATCTTCAAAAAAATTCCCTTATCGCTTGAAAAGCGATAAAGCGATGCATGACAAAAGTCATTGCTTGTAAAGTTGATGTGCGACGTGAAATTTTTAGTTTTTTCGTCATTTGATGTGACATTGGTGTTAGAATAGATATGATTTAGTTCGGGAGGTGAACGATTTGAACTTAACATTTGAAGATGTGAGGGAAATGAGGGAAAGGTTTTTATCGTCTCCAAAGAACGTCGTTGCCATGAATGCGGCTTCCAACAATCCGATAACGAACGTGAGTTTAAACAGAGAGTACATCACAAAGTACAACCATGTTTTTTCTTATGAAATACCATCCATGAAGATCACAAACCAAGAGCACAGTGGAAGGTGTTGGATATTCGCCGGCTTGAACGTTTTTAGGTACAGAGCGGCCAAGAATTTGAACGTGGATCAGTTTGAACTGTCCCAAAGCTACGAAATGTTTTGGGATAAATTGGAAAAGGCGAATTATTTCTTGGAAAGCATCATAAAGACCTCATCCGAGGCGCTTCATTCGAGGGTGGTTTCGTGGTTGTTGCAAAACTTGGTAGGTGATGGAGGACAATGGGGGATGTTTTCCAACCTCGTCAAGAAGTACGGTGTTGTTCCCAAAGATGTGATGAAAGGGAGTTACAACACGAGCAATTCACAAATCATGAACATGCTGTTGAAGATGAAATTGAGAGAAGATGCCATGATCCTAAGAGAGATGCATGAAGATGGGAAGAAAGCCAACGAGATCGAGAAAAAGAAAAAAGAGATGTTGGATGAAATTTACAGAATCCTCGCCATAAACATAGGTATTCCACCGGAGAAGTTCGATTACGAATACAAGGATAAAGATGGCACCCATCATTTGATAAGAGATATCACCCCTCAAGAATTTTTCGAGAAATACGTTAAAATCGATCTCGATAAAACGGTCAGTTTGATAAACGCTCCCATGTCGGACAAGGAATATTTGAAAACGTACACCGTCGATTTTCTTGGCAACGTTGTGGGAGGAAAAGACGTGGTGTATCTCAACATCGATCTTGAATCTTTCAAACGCATAGCGACAACAGTTGTTATGGATGGCAACCCAACGTGGTTCGCTTGCGATGTTGGAAAGATGATGGAGAGGGAAAAGGGAATACTTGACATCGATGTTTTCGACTTCAAAAATCTTTACGACGTGAGTTTCAATTTCAACAAAGCGCAACGATTGGATTACGGAGATAGTCTTATGACTCACGCCATGGTACTTTTAGGTGTTGACGTGTTCGACGGTAAGTCCACCAAATGGAAGGTGGAAAACAGTTGGGGAGACAAAAACGGAAAAGATGGGTATTTCGTTATGGGAGATAAATGGTTTGACGAATACGTCTATGAAATAGTCGTAGACGAATCTTACTTGACGGATGATATGAAAAACGCTTTGAAGATGAAACCCGTAGCGCTTCCTCCATGGGATCCGATGGGATCGGTGGCACGCGTGATATAATAAAACGGGAAAGGTGAAAAAGCGCTTTGCATCAGATGACAAAGCGCTTTTTCAGATGATAGGAAGAAAAATATGCGGGATGATAAATTCACGATTTTAAGAAGCAAGCTTTCCGAACATTTGGTAAAAGCTGAACTTTTAAGGTATTTAGGTCCAGGTTTTTTGATCACGATAGGATTCATAGATCCAGGAAATTGGGCTACAAACGTCGCGGCTGGATCTGAATTCAACTACACGCTTTTGTGGGTCGTCACGGTCGGCACTTTTATGCTCGTAGTTCTTCAGGGCATGTCGGCAAGGCTTGGAATAATAAGTGGAAAATCCCTGGCGAAGAACGTAAGAGAACGTTATTCCAAATGGATTTCTTGGTTGTTGGGAAGTACCATAATTTTAGCCTGCGTTGCGACAGATATAGCGGAACTGTTAGGGGGAACCATAGGATTTCACCTTCTTTTGGGTTTTCCATTTTGGCTCGGTTCTCTCGTAACGATCTCTTTGGAATTTTACCTTATATTCTCTCAGAGATACCACTCTGTTGAAAAGATAATAATAGGTTTTCTCTCGATCATCTCCATATCTTACGTTGCGGAACTTTTTTTGGTAAAACCGGATGTTGGGCAGATGGTATACCATTCGATAATTCCCACCGTCAATGGAAAAAGCATTTACATTGCCATGGGGATATTGGGTGCGATCGTCATGCCACACAACATATATCTTCATTCCAACGTCATCCAGAGTAGGGATTGGTCGGGAGATGAGAAGAGAAAAAGGAAACTGATAAAGTATGAGGAGATAGATACCACTTTGGCGATGATCGTTGGATGGTTCGTCAACGTTTCGATGATTTCGGTAGCCGCCGCCGTTTTCTTCAATCATCATATTTTCGTTGACAGCCTTTCGCAAGCTTCCGAAACTCTTCGTCCGTTGGCAGGTCCACTTGCTCAACTTCTATTTGCCATCGCTTTACTGTTTGCGGGAATAAGTTCTTCCACGACTTCTTCAATGGCCGAGGCAAACGTTATAACCGGATACTTTGGAAAGTCGGAAGATCCTAAAAGTCTTTTTTATCGAGTGTCGTTGATAGTAACGTCCATTCCGGCGTTCTTTGTGATCTTGTTCAGCAAAGATTTTTACAACCTTTTGATACTGAGTCAGGTGATCCTAAGTGTTCAACTTCCATTCACGATAATACCGTTGATAATGCTCTCGTCCAATACCAAGGTTATGGGAAAATTCAAGCTCACGAAACTACAGTTGACAATTGCCTGGATCATAGCCGTAATCATAATGGCTCTTAACGCCTTTTTGCTTTTCCAGACTTTTACGGGAGGATAAGATGTACGATAAAATCTTGGTTCCGCTTGATGGTAGTGATGTGGACGATGTGATAATAGAACATCTTGTGAAATTGGCCAAGATACATCATTCAGAAGTTATTTTAATAAGGGTTATACATCTTCACACGCGTGATGAACTGGCGTTTGAAACGAAAAGAATGGAGCGTTATTTGGAGAAGAAACGAGAGATCTTCAAAAAAGAAGGAATACGCTGCCGTTGTTTGATAGAGTACGGAGAACCGGAACATGTGATTCCAAAAAAAGCCAAAGAATTGGGTGTGGATCTCATCGCCATGGCAACGCATGGTCATAATTGGCTGATCGACATCCTCTTTGGTAGTGTAGCCCACAAAGTAAGACACACGGTTGATATTCCCGTTCTCATGATAAGAGGGAAACGTCACTGACAAAGTGAGAAACGCTTCACCTTCCAGTTCTGGAAGATGAAGCGGCCGAATCACTTTTTTAAGGACTCGTAATGATCTTTGACGATTTGAAGCTTGTACTCGATGATCTTCTGGGAAAGTTGATGAATGGGATTTTCCGAGTCGTTTATCTTTGGACTGACGTAGAGATGCAAATAGAGCGAAGCACCATCTGTTACGGCTACACTTTGAAGCGAATCACTTGAATTGCCGTTGTAACCATAGTAGCCGTAAAAATCTCCGGTATCTATGGCACTGTCATCGTTGAAGTCTTGCCAAGCGTAAATTTTGTAAGTACCCGCCGGCAAAGTCAACGAATAACTTCCATCATCGTTTGCCCACGTTGAAGCCACTATGGAGTCATAAGCGTTTTCGGCCCATATCATCAAAGGTTCCCATCCCCCGTTGTACGTCACCGCATCGTACGCGTTCACGAGGCCATATCCTCCGTACGCTGTGGAAGCTGGAATGGCTTGAGCCGTGTTTTTCAATACGTTCCATATGTTGGCAGGTCCTGTTATTCCCTTCGATATCATCAACGCGACGATCGCCGCAACGTGAGGCGCCGCCATGGACGTTCCCTGCATGTAAGCGTATTCATTTGTATGAGTGGAAGTCGCATAGTAAGTGCTGAGTATTCCGTCGCTGCTAGACGAACTCATATCTCCGCCCGGTGCCCATATCACATTGGAGGCGTAATTCGAATAGTACGCCCGCGTGTTGTCTGGACCGACCGCTGATACCGGTATAACGGTTGAAAAAGCCGCGGGATAATCCAAAGAGCTTAAGTCTTCGTTTCCGGCGGCCGCCACGATCGTCACGCCGTTGTCATAGGCGTACTGACAAGCTTGCTGTTCTATCTGTGAATAATCTCCTCCCAAACTCATGTTTATAACTTTTGCACCGTGTTCGGTGGCGTAGACTATGCCCTGTGCTATTCCATACGTATTTCCACTTCCGGTTGAATCTAACACCTTTATCGGCATGATCTTTATCGAGTTCGCTTGTCCCCAGTCCACACCGGCAACACCAATTGAATTGTTGGTATCGGCGTCTATTATACCTGCGACGTGCGTGCCATGGCCATAATCATCGTTCGTATCGGTGTTGTTTGAAATGAAGTTGTATCCCGGCACCAAGATGTTTTGAAGATCCGGATGATTTGAAGAGACACCAGTGTCCAACACCGCGACGATAACGGTGTTCGCACCTTTCGTTACTTCCCAACTTTGTGGTACATCTATATCCGGTAAATTCCATTGATAGTTGTAATACGTGTCGTTTGGAACGTTCAAAGCATGGACAACGTAATTTGGTTCGGCGTATTTGACGTTGGGAAGTGATTTGAAATGGGAAATGGCTTTAAAAACATCCGTCGAGACTTTCAAAAGTGCAACGTTCATCCTACCGTCGGATGTGTTTAAGACCCTCTTCACTTTGTAAGAGAAGGGAAAATGGGCCGTTGAAAGGAGGGCTTGAACTTTTCCACTTCTTTTGAAGCCAACGATCACTTCTCCTTTGACGTATTTCTCACCATTTAAGTGTGGCACATTCGGGATGGAGATGATTTTCGTCGGCTGATTCGCCGTGGAAACGAATGCACTCATTCCAGTGTAAACGTCAACTTTTCCATTTATCGTTCCGGTACCGGAGGGTGTCACGTTAACGGTTTTGAAATGCCAAATTGGTCCACTTGTGCTTTTTATGCCATCGCTCGCCGTGATTTTCCAATAATATGTGGTCGACGGTGAAAGCGTACCAGGTGAATAGCTTTTCGCGGATATATTCGACGCTTTAAGAGGTGGATTGGAGGTCGTACCAAAATACACGTTGTAAGTCAAGAAATCTCCATCTGGATCTGAGTCATTCCAACTTAAAGATGTGTTTGTGGAAACGTTTATAGCTCCGTTTGATGGAAGCGGATCGTATGGTGCGTAGGGTGGATTGTCGATGTACGTTCCAACGAAGTTCACGTTGTTCTTCGATTTGGATACGATTGTGCTTGAAGGAGTGAACGTCCAATTCGATTTGAGAGGCGTTATCGTCACAACACCGTGAAGGTTTTCTTTGTGCCAGTAGCCATTTTGATTTGTTAACACCGCTTGATAACCGCCGCTAAATTCAATTTTCACGTTTTGTATTCCATTTCCATTTTGATCCCGGACGTAACCGGAAACGTTTATCGGTGTGGATTGCGTTGTAAACGACCACAAAGGACCTTGAGATGTGCCCGCGGAATTTCGAGCTGTGATTTTCCAGTAATAAGTTGTGGCGTACTTCAAATTCGTTGGCGTGTAGGATGAAACTCCTATGTTAGATGCCACCAACGGAGGATCGAACGTTGTGCCAAATCTTACGTCGTATTTTGGACTGCTTCCGGTGCAGTTCCATTGCAACGTGATGTTCGTGCTCACGTTGGTTGAACCGTTAGGTGGAGTGGGATTGAAAGGAATTCCGGGTTCTTGAATGCCGTAAAAGTACAAAGTTTTTGGAGTGTTTACCGTTGTAGCGGTAGGGCTGAAGATCCACCCCGTTTTTTTGGGTTCCACTTCTATCTGTCCCAAAACACCGCTTTTTTGCCAGTATCCGTTGTTGTCGGTTAGAGCTTCACTTTGACCGTTTATCAAAATCGAAACACCAGGAATGGGCAAATTGGTTTCATCGAAAACGTAGCCACGAATCGTATAGGAAGTTTTAACGCTTATCACGTTGGACCAATCCGAGTTAACCCCCATTTTGTACGCCAAAATCTTGTAAGTGTATGAGGTGTTTGGAATCAAATCGCTGTCTGTGTAAGAACGCTTGTCGGCGCTCAACGAAGCCACAACTTGAAAATTTCCACCTTGTGCGCGGTACAACTTGAATCCATCGACTGAGGAACTTTCAGACCAAGTGAGTTTTATTGAGTTGTCTGAAATGGAGACGACACTCAACGTTGGAGCGGTTGGTTTGAACAGAAAGCATCCGGATAAAAACATCACGCTAATGAGCGTCGCCATTACAACCAACGTTAACAAAATGCTTTTCTTCCTTTTCATATTTCCTCCTTATCATTCCTTTTTTTGATATTTATGTACACTCTGTAACGCTTGAAGAAGAACCAAATTATGAGTATGGAAATTCCCAATATACCTATGACAGGCCATTCCAAAACCCATAAGGAGTACAGATACACCGATAAAATTTCCATGTAAGCGTTGTTTTCTTTGATGCCCAGTCTTTTCACTTTTATCGAAAATCCATGTCCATTGATGGAAACACTTAGGTAGCTTTCATCGTTCACAAAGGCATGAGGAATGGGAGTATCAGAAAATGTGGCATTTTCTGAAGTTGACAAAAGCAGAACTCGTGCATGAACTTTCGACAAAAAATCTTCTAGCTTGTTTGAGGTTTTCTTTCCAAGGTGAACGTTCAATTTTCCCCATGATGGAGGAATATTCATCGCCAGCACGACCCTTAAAG
The DNA here is from genome assembly GCA_964503355.1 of uncultured Mesoaciditoga sp. GTDB lineage: Bacteria > Thermotogota > Thermotogae > Mesoaciditogales > Mesoaciditogaceae > Mesoaciditoga. The sequence continues at coordinate 191 of CAZCZS010000024.1, read as the reverse complement.
GTGTTGGTTCTCGAGATAACTCGTCTAACATCCAATTGAATTGCTGAGAAGAAATTTTTCCATTGGCGTCGTTAAGCATCAAAAATCGTGTATCTCCAACGTCAAAGGCGTAGTCGTAATCTCCAAATATGTCGTAGTAATTTTTATATCCTTCATCTCTTAAATCCAACGGTCCTGGCACCGTTAAGAAT
>CAZCZS010000023.1:0-22817 GCA_964503355.1 uncultured Mesoaciditoga sp. | reverse complement strand
AGAAAAAGTAACAAAACAATATTATGACAAAAAAGCCAAACAATTTTTCACTTCATACGTGTTGACCAAAAATCACAAAGTGGTCATGGACGAAAAAACTCCTCTAATGGCCGTACCAATAGAATCAAAGAATGAATTCTATGGAGCTTTCGTGTGTGTGAAAAAAAAGGGAGGGCTTTTCTACAACGCGGCTGATAGAAAATTGGTAGAATCTGCAGCCAAACAACTGAGAATTGCCTTCAGTAACTATCGCTATTTTAAAGCGGAAGTTGAAAGAGCGGCCATCCAAAAAGAACTTTCCATCGCTTACGATATTCAACAGCATCTATTTCCAAAGAGTTTTCCGAAGCGATTCAACGTGGCTGGAACTTCCATTCCCGCTCACGATGTGGGAGGAGATTACTACGACGCGTTTGAGTTAAACGGAAAGCTTTTCATAACCATAGCCGATGTTTCCGGAAAGGGTGTACCGGCGGCTTTGATAATGAGCTCATTTAGAAGCTACCTGAAGGGAATCGTTCAAAGTACCAGGAGTTTCTCTGAACTCATAAACTACTTCAATCATCTTATCTCTTCGGATATATCCGAGGACAGATTCGTCACGGCGGTTGTGGGAATAATAGACCCCATCGAAAAAACATTCGAATACGTTAACGCCGGTCACGATCCGATAATCTTTTCAAGAGATGGGCAACTTGAATTTTTGGATGCCAACGGTGTACCTTTTGGAATTCTCGATGTCCCGAATGCTTACGAAACGAAAAAAGTTGAATTGAAAAAAGGAGATATGCTCGTGATGTACACCGATGGAGTTGCCGAAGCTAGAAACGTTTACGGTGAAGAGTATGGATTGGATAGATTGAACGAATTGGTTAAAAACTCTTACGCTGAAGAGCCGCGAGAAGTTCTTCAGATGATCATATCAGATGTGGCGGATTTTTCGTACGGGGCCAAGCAGCATGATGACATAACGGTTTTGGTCACCAAGATGTAAATGATTTTATGTTAAAATAGTTTGAAACCATAAGAATTCAGGAGGGATTTTAAATGTCTGGACATAATAAGTGGGCCAACATCAAGCACAGAAAAGCGGCCCAAGATAGCAAGCGTTCCGCGGAATTCACAAAAGTTATAAGGGAACTCACGGTTGCGGCAAGGACGGGCGGTGGTGATCCGAATATGAATCCAAGATTGAGAACCGCCATAGATAAAGCCAGGCAGGTTAACATGCCGAAAGACACGATTGAAAGGGCTATAAAGCGCGGAACAGGCGAACTCGAAGGCGTGAATTACGAAGAAATCATGTATGAAGGTTACGCTCCAGCTGGCGTGGCCATGTACATCTCCACTTTAACAGATAACAAAAACAGAACCACGGCAGATATAAGGCACATCCTTTCCAAATACGGAGGTAACCTTGCTGAATCCGGTAGCGTTGCGTGGCAGTTTGAAAGAAAAGGCATCATAAACGTGAAAAAGGAAGCCGTTGCAGATGGAGACGAATTCATGATGAGCGCCATAGACGCCGGTGCCGAGGATATCAAGGAAGATGACGAAGGTTATGAAGTGATCACAGCTCCGGAAAATCTCCTAAAAGTGGTGGATGCTCTGAAAGATGCCGGATACGAGATCGAATCTTACGAGAACACATTCGTTCCGAAGATGACGGTTCACGTGAGCGGAAAAGATGCGGAAAAGGTTTTGCAAGTTATAAACCTCATTGAAGAATTGGACGATGTTCAAGAAGTTTACGCCAACTTTGACATAGACGATGAAGAATTGGAAGAAATAATGTCAAGGCTTGGATGAATTGAATTTTATGTTCAAAAAAGTTGATTTGCACTTTCACAGCAACCATTCAGATGGTGAGCTGAGCGTTGAGGAAGTTTTGGAATTGGTGGCGCGGTCAAATGTGAAGTTGGCTGCGCTTACCGATCATGATAGCATAGATGGCGTTGATGAAGCCTTCGCGGTGGCGAAAAGGCTTGATCTTTTTCTCTTAAGTGGTGTTGAGATCTCCACGATGTACGAAGATGGAGAGGTTCATATTTTGGGTTATGATTTCGATGCGGATGATGAAGATTTTCGTTCGTTTCTAAGCGAAAGATTTGAAGCGAGAACGAACAAAGTTGTGAAGATCGTGGATAAACTCAACGCACTCGGATATCGTATAACGTTCAACGATGTCTTGTCGCAATCACCAGGACCTTTTGTTGGAAGATTAAACGTGGCTAAAACCCTTTTGACAAAAGGTTACATTCGAGATGTGAAGGAAGCTTTCACCGATCAGTTGATAGGAGATAAAGGGGCCGCTTACGTCGCACCTGAGGCTATTTCTCCAAAAGAAGCGATAAAGAGAATTCACGAAGCGGGCGGGATAGCGGTTGTCGCGCATCCGGGATTGTACAAAGGTCCCCGTAAATACGGATTACAAGAAGATGACATACTCAAAATGGTGGAATGGGGACTGGATGGTGTGGAAGCTTACCATTCAAAACACACTTATTCGATTTCCAAGTATTATCACAGAATAGCAGCGATTCATGGTTTGGTGGTAACGGTCGGAAGTGATTACCATCACGGAATTTATCCGATTGAATTCATGAACGTCCCACGAGAAGTGATATTCGAAGTCACAAAATTCTTCGAAAGGAGACAAGGCCAACGGCTTAAAAGTTCAAAATAGAAACAGGCCGAACTCATGAAAAAGATCGTTTTCATCATTTTTTTAGCGTTTCTTAGTGGTATCGTATACGCAAAACCCATCAGTCATTTCACCTTTAAAGCGGGGCCTTATTTTTCTGAAGGGAATTTCGAAACCGGTGTGGAAGGGAATTTTTCTCTCAATTTTTGGGTCGCCCATATCGAGAGCGATTTGTTTTTGACTTTCTCGGCCACGAACAACACCTTAAAAATCACTCCTCGTTCTTCAAACGTCATAAATTACGCGAAATTCGATTGGAAGAATTTCACAGTGGAATACGGCGCCACTCAAACGCATTCGAAGTTCTTTTTAACCCCTTGGGACGTCGGAAAAAGACCACGAGGGTGGAAAAGCGAGATAAAAGCTGGAAATGGGAAAAATGGACTTTTTTTCTCCTTGGATAGAGGCACATATGGCGTTCGGTACATTTGTCCACTCTTCTTCTTGGATGGATGGTGGTACGGAAATAATTCCCTGTTTACCGTTGGTGCCAGTAAAGGGTTGCTTTCTTTAAGTGGAGGAAATTTCAACGGTTCCTCCATTGTTGGTGTGGAGGGAAAGTACGGGGATTTTGCCGTTTCTCTCTTTGGCCTTTCAGATGAGGAAATGGTGTTTCCGAATGTTGACGAGCAGATTCCTTCAAGGTACGTTGGAATCATCAGCTACAACTCAAAAACTTTCAAAATCTCTTTTGCCATGAGTGAAAATGAATTTTATATTGATTCTCTTACGAGTTTTGAACTGCTAAAAACGAATGTGACGCTGCAACTCTCGACAGAATACATAAACGCTGTTCCAATAGTTGTGAAAACGAGCGGTGAAATAGAATTACTCAAAAACATCGGAAAGAACTCTTCGCTCTTTTTAAATGCGTCTTACGACAAAACTACAACTTTGTGGTTGGGAATTGAATGGAGGTTTTAACATGTTAAACGACGAATCTTTTAAAAAGTTCGCTGATGCCATAAGAAAAAAACTGAATTTCGATATGTCAGGATACAAGTTGGAAAGAATGAAAAGAAGAGTGGATTTTCTCATGAGAAAGTACGGTTTTGATGACTACAGCGATTACCTGAAAGTCTTGGATGCGGACCCATCGAAGCAGAAAGAATTCTTTGACAGGATAACCATAAACGTAACGGAATTCTTTAGAAATCCTGATAAATGGGAAAGGTTTAAATATTACATATCACAAGAGATGAAGACAACTCCGCGCGGTACCATTTGGAGCGCGGGTTGTGCAAGCGGTGAAGAACCATATTCGATAGCCATTATGCTCGAAGAAATGAACGCTTCTCCCTTCAGCTACAAGGTATTGGCATCGGATCTAGATCCCAACATATTGGAAGTGGCGAAGAAGGGAATATACGATGAAAGATCGCTTGTTAACCTTAAAGATTCTCTAAAGAACAAGTATTTCAAAAAATTAGATGATGGTAGATATCAAGTGATAGACAAGGTGAAAAGGAGAGTAACTTTTCGAAGACAAAATTTGCTTGCAGATCCGTTTGAAAAGAACCTCATGGCCATTCTCTGTAGAAATGTTGTCATTTATTTCGAAATGGATGCAAAAGAAAAACTCTACAAAAAATTTGCAGATGCTCTTAAACCTGGGGGGATACTCTTTGTTGGAGGAACGGAGAGGATCTTCAACAGTCGAAAGATAGGACTAGAACCGATAGAACCGTTCTTTTACAAAAAAACGCAAGGGATCTGAGATGCTGATAGAATGGTTGATTGTGGCAGTCGTGATTGTCGCAGATCAGGTGACGAAATACTTAGTGGAAGCTCACATGCGTCTTTGGCAATCTATAACGTTGATAAAAAACGTCTTGAGCTTAACTTATGTGAAAAACACAGGCATAGGCTTTAGCTTTTTTCAAAGAGATCCGAAAATCATAGAATACTTGGTAAGTTCGATAATAGCGGGATTGGTTATATTTTCAATCCTTTACAAGGACAGAAAAAATTGGTTTTTTGAACTTTCAATGGGACTGATAATAGGCGGTGCGTCTTCAAACGTCCTCAGCAGGCTGTTGTTTGGATCGGTGACCGATTTTATCAGGTTGCCGTATTGGCCGATTTTCAACGTGGCAGATTCGTGTGTCGTGGCCGGAGCGATAGGGATGGGCATTTATTTCTTGAAAAGAGAGGGAAAAGTTGGAAAAAATTGAACTAAAAGTCACCACACGTGAAGCTGGAAAAAGAATAGACGTCGCCTTGATAGAATTCGCCCCTTCCCATACTTCTCGAAATGTCATACAGAATTTGATAAAGATGGGAAAGGTAACGGTGAATTCACACCAAACTAAACCGTCTTACAAGTTGAAAGATGGAGATTTTGTGGAAGCCATCTTTCCTCCTCCTCAAATGCCCGTGATCCCACCGGAGGACATTCCGCTCGATATTATATACGAAGACGAATACCTTGTGGTGATCAACAAACAAGCCGGATTGGTAACGCATCCGACGGTAAAAAAGACAACGGGGACGCTTGTAAATGCACTTTTGTGGAAATTCAAAGAACATGCCGGACAGCCTTTCATAGTGCACAGATTGGATAAAGACACATCGGGTGTCATATTGGTCGCCAAAGATCCGGAAACTCAAAGACTTCTTTCCGCTCAATTCAAAGCACGAAAAACCAAAAAAGTGTATTTGGCACTTGTTGAAGGAATTCCGGAAGAAAAAAGCGGAGAAATAGACGCCCCTATAGCCAGAAATCCCCAAGTTAGAACGAGAATGGATGTGCTAAGCTGGGGAAGGAGGGCCTTAAGTAAATACGAAACCGTGAAGACCTTTAAATACTGGAGTCTGCTAAAAATAAGGATCATGACTGGGAGAACTCATCAGATACGTGTTCATATGAAACACATAGGTCATCCCGTTGTTGGAGATCGAATATATGGTATCAGACCTTCCTATCCGTTGGACTGGGTGAAAAGACAATTACTCCATGCGATGATCTTGGAATTCGATCATCCTTTTACCAAAACGCACATGAAATTCATCGCACCTTTAGCAGAAGACTTCAAAAAAGCGCTCAGGGAAATATCATCACTTGAGGAGAAAAAAGATGTTCGGTAGAATGTTCTTCATTCAAGCACTTGGTGCGACGCCTGGTGTTTTGCTTGCCATAACGATACATGAATTCTTCCACGCTTTAAGCGCGTATTGGTGTGGAGATGACACCGCAAAAAAAGCCGGAAGACTTTCGCTAAATCCGATAAAACATCTGGATCCGGTGGGTACTTTGATGCTGATTTTCTTTCATTTTGGCTGGGCCCGCCCTGTTCCCATAAATTTTTGGAAGTTCAAAAACCTGAGAAGAGATATGGTACTCGTTTCGTTGGCAGGACCTTTATCCAATCTTGTTGTGGGTATCGCAACCGAAGGTGTGTTCATAAGAACGGGTTTTTATGCGTATGCGAGGTATTCACCGTTGCTTTTCAACGTTTTTCCCAACATGAACGCTAGTCCTTACATCTCTTACATGGCCGATGCGACGGCTTGGTTTATTTTGATAAATTACGTCCTTTTCATCTTCAATCTCATTCCGGTTCCACCGCTTGATGGTTCAAAAGCACTGGTAGCGTTTTTGCCTAGCAAATACATGAATTGGATGTTAAAATACGAAATGTACGGTACCATAATTTTACTCGTGTTGATATTTTTCGGAATAGTGAACGTTATCCTCAATCCCACGCTTGTGTGGATGATGAACGTAACGGCGCAACTCTTTGTGAGGTGAGCGATTTGAAAAACGACATAAAAGTTTACGTACCAGATGAATTGGAGAATTTAAAGGATGAATTGAATCTCATGGCCAATTTATCCGATGAAAAAGATGCTGATGTCATATTTTCGGATTTTCTAATAAAATCGGATAAACCTCTTTGTGTGAAGACAAAAGAAGGATTCGAAGTGCTCTTCAACGATATGAGAATAAACATTCCGAATGCAGATCCCTTACTGGCAATGGGAATGGCTGTTTCTCTTCAAATGGGATTCAAGAACATGTTCGTGTACAAAGGAAGAATGCGTTCCTTGATAAGCAGAATGCTTCAAAGTTTCATAATTAACAGCGAAGTGGAAGACAAAAATGGATTGAGTCACTCGGAGCGCGTTACAAGGCTTGTGGAAAAATTCGCGCCAACTTTGGGAATAGTTGGAGATGAGCTCGATTTACTTCGAGAGTATTCCATGCTACACGATGTGGGAAAGATAGGATTGGAGCAGTTGATGCTTTACACACCAACGCGAATAAGAATGTGGTTGCATGATGGAACTGATCATACGGTCGTTGGATCGATCTTTCTCGCCACGACTATCGTTTTGGAAGACGCCGCTCCCATCGCTCGCAGTCATCATGAAAAATGGAACGGCAAAGGCTATCCAGATGGATTAAAGGGAGAGGAGATTCCTTATTACGCACGCTTGATAGGAATATGCGACTTTTACGATGAAGCTCTGAACACGGTTTCGTCTGAAATACTTGGTAGGCCCTTGAAGGAGAAGGAAGTGCTTGAACTGATAGACAAAGAAGCTGGTGAATCTTTCGATCCGGTTTTGGCGAAAAAATTTGTGGAACTCATGAGAAAAGAACATGAAATGCAATGAAAAGACACCGTGCGGTTGCCGTCGAACGTATCACTACAGGGCGGTACTCACCTTAAAAGCTCCAGCAAGGCTACCCCACGTCACCCGGAAGTGGCCACTTATGGCTGCTTCCTTTCGGACCTGACCAGGTTCGTGGTTTTCCGCTGCGTGGGACCCTGCTTTCAACACCCCAAGATGAGCCCTTTCCGTGCAGCGACCGCCCTCGGACAACCATCAGCCCCGCATAAAGCGGATTTCGGGTACAGGGAACCGCTAACTCCCCGCTTAGCACGGTGTCCAAAAGATATCTTATCATAAAGTTTTATTATTTCAAAAAAGTTGGAGGGAAATATGAAAGTACTTGGAATAGATCTTGGTGGAACGAACGTGGCGATGGGTGTTGTAGACGAAAATGGAAAGATCCTCGCAAGAAAGTCCATGGAAACCAAGGTGAGTGAAGGCTTTGAAAGAGTCGTGGAAAGAATGGCACAACTTGCGAAAGAATTGATAAATCAAGTTGGTGGTGTATCAAAAATCGGAATTGGCTCACCGGGTTCCATAGATCATGAAAAAGGAGTTGTGAGATTCTCTCCGAATTTTCCAGGGTGGATAAACGTTCCCCTTTCCGCCGAAATGGAGCGTAAAACCGGTGTAAGCGTGACATTGGAAAACGATGCCAACGCCTTCGTCATGGGAGAAAAATGGTTCGGAAAGGGAAAAGGCTACACCGATATAATAGGAATAACCCTTGGAACAGGTGTGGGCGGCGGAGTTATAACCGGCGGAAAACTTCTCAGAGGCTCAAAAGGAATAGCCGGAGAACTTGGACATATAGTAGTCGAACCAAACGGATATCCTTGTGGATGTGGAAATCACGGATGCCTTGAAACGATAGCATCGGCAACGGGTATTGCCAGACTGGCGAAGGAGTGGAAAGAAAGGTATCCAGACAGCATTATCTCAGAATTCAGCGCAAAAGAAGTTATGGATGCCGCGCGTGCCGGCGATCCGTTGGGAACAAAAGTGTTGGAAATAGTCTCTCAATCCCTTGGTACAGCTCTTGGAAGTCTTATTCACATTTTCAATCCACAATTAATCGTTATAGGCGGTGGTGTATCTCGAGCCGGTGATGTGTTGCTCTCCGCCATAAAAAAACGCACACACGAAAACGTTATGAGATCTTTTTGGAACACCTATGAAATAGTTCTCAGCGATCTGGTTGACGACGCCGGAATATTTGGGGCCGCATCGATGGGCTTTGAAGAGATACGGAATTAGTCTCAAGCGATGCGCTGGCCTCCATAAGAATTTTTTCCTTAAAACCTGGTACGAGGAACTCCGAATCGTGGAACGTACCACAAAACAGAAGGTGGGTTCCATCATGAAAAAGCACTTTAAGCAATCCGTTCTGTGGTTGGGAAATCAAAAAAACTCGGCGATTCAGATTTTCAGAAAGCAAACTTCCAAGAGAGTTAAGAAGCTTATCACGATATTTCATCTTCCCACCTCCATTCCTTTGATGAATTTCAGTGGTTCGATGTGGCAAGTATTATAATACCATAACGAGAGGAAAAAATGAAAAAATACATTTTGGTGGACACTTTATGGGAATTGAAAAGGTACATATCAACTTTCAAGAAAAGATGGATCGTCGAAGTGGAACCTTCGGATCCCGAGAAGCTCTCCAAGCTTCAGAAATTTCTATTTTCTTACCAGTTGATGGAAAAACCCTTGGTTTTCATAAAATCCGTTGAAAAATGGAACAAAGAAGAACTGAAATGGCTTGACAATGCCTTGAAAGAAAGCGACGTGGACGTGATCGTGAGTTCTTCTAATGCGGATATCTTGAAAAAATTTGGAAAATTCGATGATCTTTCCACGCCAAAACCTTGGGAAGAAGAAAAGTGGATGAAAAAAATAGGGGAAATCGCTAATTTCTATTCTATGAACTTAGATATCAACATCGCGAAAGAGATATTCAATCGTGTTGGAACGGATTTGGATCTCATCTCAAAGGAAATTGAAAAGCTAAAAGTGATATCCTCTACTCCGACTTTAGATGATGTTCGACAAATGGTTCCCTTTTACGTGAAAGCCGATTTGTTCGAATTCGTTCATCTTACCATTTCTAAGGATGAACGTGCCATGAAGATCTTAAAAGAACTCGTAAAGGATACCCATCCCTTGGCACTCATCAAAAACTTGGAAAACGAAGGGTTGCTTTTAAGTCAACTGTTCTTGATCGGCAAAAGGGAATACTCGTGGAGTGAAATACAAGAGATCTCAAGACGTTTGAAAGTTAAAACGCCACAGATAGCGAATTTGGTGGGTTTTTCTTTGGGCAACAAAAAAAGTAAAAATCTTCTAAAAATCATAAAATTCAGTGAAATTATAGCGTTTCTTGAGAAATTGCAAGATGTAGAAATTAGAATCAAAAATGGGGAAGATCCAAAATTCCTGCTCTTGAACCTTGTAAAAGAGTGGACTTCGGTGAAAGTAAAAAAGTGAAGGGAAAGGAATGAGGACAAATGTCCGTAAATGAACTGCCTCAGTTGGCCTCTCAGTATTGGCCTATCGCTTTGTTGATAGGTTTAGCCTTAGCCTTTTTTGGATATTACCTTTTGAGAACCTCTTTGGCCATCCTTGGATTCATCGCTGGAGTTTACGCAGGTCAACTTTTATGGCAAAACATGTTATCACAACATACCTTTAACATCTCACCTTCCAATATGAACACGTTTCATCTGGTCGTGGTGCTTATAATAGCGTTTTTAGTCACGACGCTTTTCGTGGCTTTCTACAAGTTCGCGATATTTTTAGCAGGTTTCTTGGCAGGTGGATTCGTCGTTTACTATTTTTACAATTGGATAATCAGCGCTTTTAAGGTGAAAATAACGATCGCTAACAATTCGGACCTTGTTGGACTGGCCGTCTTTCTCACTTTTGGAGTGATAATTGGATTGGTGACGTTGAAAAGTGAGAGAAAGGCGGTTGGAACGGCTTTGGCAGCTTTAGGAGCGCTCATCGTCGCGTATTCTTCGCTGATACCTTTGGCAAAATATTTCAACGTTAGGCAAGAGGATATCATAAGTTCGCTTTCAGATGGAAAACACATTTTGATGTTAACACTCTTCGTTTCCATCTTCCTTGCGATTTCCATTCTCGCCGTGAGCTTTCAAGTGGGATGGAACAAGAAAAGAAAAAAAGGTGGAGATAGTTGAAAGTATCGATATTCGGTAAAACAGAGATAAGTGGCAAAATAGAAGTTGGTGGAGCGAAGAACGCCGCGCTTCCCATTTTGGCCGCGACTTTAACCGCTTCCAGGATCAATTTGAAAAGGCTTCCACGTCTTAAAGATGTGGAAGAAATGTTGAATTTGCTTTCAAAAAGTGGGGTAAATGTCACACGAAAAGAAGATGTTACCTCCCTCTTCCATTCAGACTTAAGAGGCGATTTACATTTCGTGCCATCCAAAATAAGGGCTTCCATTCTTATGCTCGGTCCTTTGGCTTTAAGAACTGGCAAGGCAGTGCTTTCGTATCCCGGCGGATGTGCGATAGGAACGAGACCGATAGATATTCATATCTTGGGATTGAAAAAATTGGGATTCACGATAAACGTGGGAAGCGATTTCGTCGAAGCAAAGAGCTCTCGTCATCCTCATGAAGTGAACATCAAATTACCGTTCCCAAGTGTTGGAGCCACAGAACACCTTATGATCACCGCTTGCATGATGGATAAAACGACTACTTACCTTTCAAACTGCGCTATGGAACCTGAAGTTGTGGAATTGCAAAAATTTCTGAACTCAGCCGGAGCTATGATAGAAGGAGCCGGCACTCCTACTATGAAAATAAAAGGAGTATCAAGATTCTCAAATGTGGATTTTGAAATCATGGGAGATAGAATAGAAGCCGGAACCTATGTTATCCTTTCTTTGCTAAGCAAAGGCACACTCCAAATCGAGGGAGTGGAGAGTGAACGCTTGAACTTCATAAACTTCTTAAAGGAAATTGGAGCCAACATCATAAGGGAGAAGTCACGTTTAACGGTTAAACCTTCAAAAATATCCGGATTCAACATAGAAACCGCTCCCTACCCTGGTTTTCCCACAGATCTCCAGCCTCAAATGACGGTTTTAGCTTGTAAGGCAAATGGAACTTCCACGATCACGGAAAACATATTTGAGAACAGGTTCAGCCATGTCGAAGAGCTCAAAAAGATGGGAGCGTCCATTCAAAAGAAGGAAAAAACCATCAAAATCACCGGTCCTCAAAATCTTAAAGGTGCCAACGTAAAGGGAAAAGATCTTAGAGAAACGGCAGCCATAACGTTGGCGGCCATCATCGCAGATGGAAAAAGTACGATAGAAAATTTCGATATCCTTTTCAGGGGATACGAAAAAATAGTGGACAAACTTCAAAAAATAGGGGTAAACATCATCCTTTGAGTACTTCTTCCACCTCTTTCATGATCTCCTCTGTTATCTTCTCTTTCACCTCTACGGCTTTCAAATTCTCTTCCAATTGTTCTACGTTGCTAACACCCAGTATAACACTGCTAACATGAGGATTTTTAAGAATCCATGCCAAAGAAAATTGACTCAACGTGCTCGACACGGACTTAGCGATCTCCGAAAGGGCGCGAATTTTCTTAAAGGTGGACTCATTCAAAAGACCATCTTTTTCCATCCATTCTTTAACCTGTGGAAATCTGTCGAGCCTGCTTCCGCTGGGAATGCCATCGTTGTATTTACCACTTAACAAACCTGATGCTAACGGACTGAAAGTCGTTAAACCCATTCCGTACTTTTCGTAAAGAGGAGAAAATTCCCTTTCAACCTTGTCTCTTCTCAAAAGGTTGTAACCAGGTTGCTCTACTATTGGATGCATAACGTGCAATTCATCACATACTTTATGTGCTTTTTCAATCTGTTCAGCGGTCCATTCTGAAGTTCCCCAATAAAGTGCCCATCCATTCTTTAAAACATGATCCACGGCAAAAATCGTTTCTTCAAGGGGAGTATCGGGATCTGGTCTATGACAATAGACGATGTCGACATAATCCAATTCCAACCTCTTCAACGAATTCTCCAATCCTTCGATGAAATGTTTTTTCGATAATCCAACTTTGTTTGGTCCATTTCCACCCCAGAAGATCTTCGTGCTCACCACGATATCATCTCTGGCGAATTCTTTCAACACTTGCCCAAGTATGAATTCTGCCATACCGTTGGCGTAAGCTTCAGCAGTATCGAAGAAATTTATTCCGTGATCGAAAGCTTTTTCTATACACCTTTTCGCATTTTCCACATCCAGTTGATTTCCGAAAGTGAGCCAAGAACCGAGGCCGAGCTCACTTATTCTCAAACCCCATTTTCCAACTTTGCGATATTCCATTAAATTCACCTCCATTTGTACGCTTAACGTACATTATAATTATATCACATATATTTTAATTTTAAAACCAATAGGCGTAAAACGAAAAATGAGCTTCAAAATACCGTGGAGAGATGAACGCTTTAGTTGACAACCATACGATTTCATGATAAAATTCCAACGATTGGCCCCTATAGTTCAACGGATAGAACGGCGGATTCCTAATCCGCAAATGTAGGTTCGATTCCTGCTAGGGGCACCATCGCAAGAACCACCATTTTTGGACTCTGTAACCATTTTAAAAATTCAGCTTTAATTGGATTTTTTAGTGTTCTCATTTTAAAGTCCACAAACGAAAACACCCCCTCACTTGAAGGGAGTGTTTATTATTTGGGGATAATCTTAGTTGTTACAGCAATTATTATTGCTATCATAGAGTTGAGGGAGAAAGGAATTATCAACGTAGTGTTCTTCGTCAAGTCTTCTGAACATGTTCACTTATCCAAAAAGATTTTTTATAAGTTCTTCTTTGGTGATGCCAACATAATGAGAAACCTCTCTTAGTATGCTATTTAGCGTTCCAATTTTTATTGTGTGCTGGTATAGTGATATTGTGCTCTTCTTTAGCATGCTTGGATACAAGTCTTATATGGCTTCCTGTTTGCCGCGTTATTCCATATCTATACTTTTCAAGTAGCCTTGCGAGTTCCATCCCTGATATATCTCTGGGAAGCTTAGGCATAGGTGAAAACCTCATCCTTCACGATATGAAGGCGGATTATCTTGGGTATGTCCTCTTCTCTGTCAAAATGGCATTGTAAGGCGTCTTTTATATTTTTTTTAACATCTTCGATAGTCTCTCCCTGTGTAAATACCGGAATCCCAAGAGCCCTTGCATTAAATCCACCTTCAACATCTTCTTCAACAAGGAAAATGATTTCCTTTTCCACTGTAATACCTCCTCATTGTAATAATTTTGTTCATCCTTATCTTCCCGCCAAGCGAATCCTCCATGAGTCTCCGCTTTATTCTTTTTCTATGGCTTCGTCTATCCGAGAAAGAATGAAGGCGATGCGATGTTGTTTTGGGAGAGGAGGAAATGATATTTGGATTTGTTTTATTCTAAAAAGCGCCAATTTAGGTTGTGCTACAGTTTCTAATTAATGTCCAATTTGCTTTTGAGATTAAAAAACTTAAACCAACTCTTTGGTAAGATAAATTCAACCGTGTCTGTAATTAATATTATAGCATTTTCAGGTTGCATCTATCCTTAAAAGCTTAAAAAGGGGTTTATTCCATTTTTGTGTATTTGTTTTTCATCAAGTACATGGCTACCAGATAGAGCATTTTCATGACGGACACATCGTTGGAAAATATGCTCTTGGATTTTGTCACTTTCCTCAATTAACGATTAAACGATTTTACGGGAATGATCGTTACATAAGCGCCCTTATCTGGAGAGAATATTTGAAATAGGTTGAAATGGATTCCAAATACAAAAAATGAGAGAGCTTTTTGAAAGCTCTCTCATTTTTCAAGATATTTTATATTTTTACTTTGAAAGGGAGTAGAAATCCACACCCGGTCTCATGGGATTAAAGTACCATCCTTTTACCCAGGAACGTTGTACGTGAACTGCATAAGGTTGATCAAGCCACAGGAAAAGGGCATTGTCGTAAGCAAGAACGTTGAGTTTTTTGTAAATTTCCGCACGTTTTTGTGGATCTGTGGTTTTCATGGATGCGTTGATAAGAGGATCCATATGTACTTTCGCCCATTTCACATAGTTCTTTCCAAGCAAGGAACCTTCTGCTCCTGTGGAGGAATAGAAAGGTTGCACAAAATCGTAAGGATCTGGGTAGTCAGCGAACCATCCATAAGTGGACATTGGGAGTTTTCCCGTTAAGCGATCATCCAAAAAGGATGCCCATAACACAGTCACAACATTTATCTGAAATTTTGGATTGATCTTCCTTGCAAAAGCCTTGATCATCTCACAAGCAGTTCGTCTTAAAGGATTTCCAGCGTTGGAAACTATTGTGAATTTGAATCCTTTTTTCCATACCTCACCGTTGTAAGCCTTTTTGAAATAATACTCTGCTTTTGCGAGGTCTTGATGATAGGCAGGTGGAACTTTTGGATCGTATCCAAGCAAACCTTTGGGTATTATTCCGTTCGGGGTTATTCCATGTCCAAGCAGAACCTGATTTATAAACGCCTTGTAAGGGAAAAGGTATTCAAACGCTTTTCTAATGTCCAGATTAGAAAAGAAATCTGGTGGAATACCGTTTCCATCAAGCTTACCTGAACCTATGTATGGATTTCCCTTAGAGTTGATGTTCCAGTTAAACAATATATTAACGATGTACAAAGTAGGATATCCTTTGCCGGGTGTTACGGAGATGCCTTTAACGTTCTTTATTTGTTCAAGATATGCTATAGGAACGTAGACCATATCGGCATTTCCACGAATGAGGTCAAGCTTCCTTGTAGTGAACTCCTTTATCCTTTTTATGATCCCATATTCTATTTTCGCAGGACCTGCCCAATATTTATCAAATCTTTTAAAATCAATTTCTCTACCCTTTGACCATCTTTCAAGTATAAAAGGACCTGTACCGTTCATTATAGAGTAAAGGGGATCTTTTTCGCGCGTCGGATTGTGATATTTCCACCACGTATCAGCAGTTCCAGGCTACGCTCCATGGGCAATAGCCCATTTCTTGTCGATTATAGAACTCCAGTTGGCACCGTGAGCAAGAATGGAAAGAATTGGTGGGTAAGGATGCGGAAGATGGATTATAACGTCATCACCTTTTATTTCGAATACCTTGCTGACGAGTTTGAACGTGTCGATCAACGCCTGTTTGTACTTCGCATTCTTCGGAGTTCTTGTTCCTTCAACGAATAGATCTTTATAGGATTTTACGCCGGCGAGTTTTACGGCCCATTGTTCTATGCTATCAACATAAGCTCCGTTGATCATCGGAAGCATCGGCTCAGCTAGCATCCATGTTGGACCACCACTTCGATCGAAGATGAGGCTCCTTTCAAATGAGTAGACCACATCTTCTGGTGTGAGAACATCCCCATTGTGAAAATAGACACCTTTGCGAATATGAAAGATGTAAGTTTTTCCGTTATCAAGAATTGTTCCATCTTTTACGCTCGGAACGTTCGTGGAAAGCATTGGAAGGAATTTGTTAACTGACGGGCCATCGTATTGAATTAGATTATCGTAAACCTGCCATATGGCCTCACCAGACGCGTCGTCGTAGCACCATGCAGGATCGAGAGTGGAAATCGTTCCTATGGTTTCCACAACCATCGTATTTGGATGCGGTACCGACTGTGCCATACCGATGATCGCCCCTACAAGGAGCGCTACCATGACAATTACCCCTACCTTTTTCATACAAGCATTACCTCCCTCGTGATATTATCTTCACCGTTCTTCAAAAGTGCGTGAACATTTTATTCCATGCTATCCAAAGTTCAAAATTCCAGATCACCTCCTTCATTAACAATTGCCCAAATGTGCCCATTTAAGAGTTTTCGTGGGACGAGAAACTTCAAAACGACGTCGTATTTAACGATAAACATGCTATAATTTTAACGATAGTCAAAACTACTTTGAATTCGTTATTTTCTTTAACATCAACTTCACTTTAAGTATAGTACGTTCCACTTGATTGTCAAGCTTTTTACAAGGTTGCAAATTACCATGAAAGCTGGTTTTTTAAAAGATGATTCAAAAAAAATAAAAGTGATATTGTCATATAACATTACCTGATAAACGTGAACGGTGATAAATTTGAACAGAAAAGTGCCTCGCATCATTGATTTGATCGATAATTTTGGTTCATTCGCAAAGCCTTTTCTGAACATGGCGTTGGCAGATAAAAATGTAAAAGGGGCGTGGAAAAGATATCTTGCGGCTTTAAAGTTAAGCTGGAAAAACGAATTTTATCTCGCATTAGACAAGATAAATGAGGGCTTGAAGCTGTGTCAGAATGATAAAACTCTTTATTACCTTTTGCTTTCAAAAAAGCTTTCTCTTTTTTTAGGAATGAAAGATACACGCGGAGATTTGGTTTACGTCGAACTTCTAAAAAAAGAAGCTGATGTTCCTCTTACAGCTAGAAAACATGTTATGTCAATACTTTTGAATTATCGTCCAATCAGAGAAATGGAAGAAGAAGTGGATTTGAGAAAGGCAAGAACATGGAGCAAAAAATACATGGATGATCATAGGACTCAAGTATTTTTTCTATTGGGAAAAGCGAGAGGAAAAGTAGAAATTGGAAAAAATTCAGAAGCGTTCTCATTCTTTCTCAAATCTTTTAGAATCGCGAAAAACATTCCACACCCTCTCGGCATAACAGACGCACTCAATGATATGGCATGGTACATGAGAAACATACATCCATATTGGTCATGCGGGATTGCAAAGCAAGCGGTGTACTGGGCAGGATGGTACAACGAAGAGGTGACCAGTGTTTTTTATACATTTGACACATTGTTTGAATGCCAAAAGATCGTTAACGACTTCCAAGTATGGGAAAGTGCAAATGTGATGCTCTTGACAAGTCGTTACCTTCCCCACGGTAAGGGTCGCGAAACGCAAGAACATTACAATGATAAACTCGAATTTTGCAAACAAATTATTCCGAACTACAGGATCTCAAGATACGAGAATTCAGAATCTGTACGAAAGTATCTAAGAGATAACATGCGCTCTGCGACCTACGCTTACAAAGTTTCTGGAGTTGGAAAGGCGAACATTCTCGCACTTCTTAATAACCATGTTAAAGAAGTCAAGGGAGATACACTCAAAAGACTCATAATCGGTTTACGAATAAAAGTCTATCCCAAGGGCTCCCCGTTCCCTATTTGGAACGAATACGTGAAAACAAGGATAAAAAGTGCTTTTTCAAGATCAATTGAAAAATTGAAAAATATCGGACAAGAGCAAAGACAAATCGATTTCATTTCCACTTATATGGCCTATCTTAACAGGCAGAAAAGTCTTCCGCATTTAAGTCGTAAAGGAAATCTCAAAAAGGCAGTTGATCTACTCAAAAATATCCAAAAATTCGAAGATTACATGTCAAAAAGATACGAAACGATGAAGTTCGTCAATGATATGGTCAACAAGATGTACCCATTTCTTCAAGCAAGAAAGGACCTTGCAAAGAAATTTGTTGAAGGAATGTCAAGTAAAGCCAGAGAAAAACTCATCGAAATATACGCGGAAAACAAAAGTCATTTTTTCATATGTGAAAACGATCGAAAGATCATAGACAAATTCGTTAGGCATTACATTCGATACCAGAACACAAAATGGAAAATAGGCTTAAAATCTGTAAGCTCATTTCAATTTGAACATTCGCAATGCCCATCTTTGGAAAGAATCATTCAGATTTTTTCTCTTAAGAAAACGCCCACGATTCTTGCTTATTACGCGCTAGAGCGAAAAGAGAGAAAACGGTTTTTAAACCTGCTGAAAAAAATTCAATACATCCTTTAGTACAACTTGTTTAATCCCCCAGAGATTCGTTTAAATATGCTATAATTACAAAAAATGACAAGGGGTGAAGAACTTGTCTCGTTCTTTTTATGTCACAACTCCAATTTATTACATAAACTCGGATCCTCACATAGGTTCCGCTTACACAACTATAGTTGCAGACGTCGTGGCGAGGTACAAACGTATGATGGGATACGACACGTTTTTTCTTACCGGAACGGACGAACACGGTCAACACGTTTTGAGGGCTGCGCAGAAGGCCGGTAAAGATCCAAAAGTATTCGCCGATGAACTCGCTGCAAGATTCGTGAAATTGTGGAAAGATCTTGGAATAACAAATGACGCCTTCATTCGTACCACAGATGAGTTTCACATGAAAACCGTTCAAGATTTTTTTCAAAAGATGTACGACAAGGGAGATATCTACCTTGGTAAGTACGAAGGATGGTACTGTGTTAACTGCGAAACGTTTTGGACGGAAAAAGATATAGGACAGGATAAAACGTGTCCCACATGTCACCGACCGTTAGAACACATAGAAGAAGAGAATTACTTCTTCAAGCTTTCGAAATACACGGAACCTTTGCTGAAATATTTTAAGGAGCATCCAGATTTCGTTGAACCCGAGTTCAGAAAAAATGAAATGCTGAAGATATTGGAGAATGGCCTGGAAGATGTGAGTGTTTCACGCACTTCTTTCGATTGGGGTGTCCCAATTCCATTCGATCCAGGCCACGTGGTCTACGTGTGGTTTGACGCTCTCATAAACTACGTTTCCGCCATAGGATACGGTAGAGACGAGGAAATGTTCAACAAATACTGGCCAGCCGATGTTCACTTCATCGGAAAAGAGATAAACAGATTTCATTCTATCATTTGGCCTGCGATGCTTATGAGCGTGGGATTGCCGTTGCCGAAAAAGATATTCGCGCATGGTTGGCTTACCGTTAACGGAGAAAAGATTTCCAAATCAAAGGGGAACGCGGTGGATCCGAGGGTTCTTATGAACGCTTATGGTATAGACGCTTTGAAGTACTACCTTTTGAGGGATATTCAATTTGGACACGACGGAGATTTCTCCGAGGACAACCTTATAACAAGGATAAACGCGGATTTGGCCAACGATTTGGGAAATCTCGTCCATCGAACCATTGCGATGATATCTCAAAATTTCGATTCTTTGCCTGCTCCAAACGAAAGCGGTCCGCACGATGAAGAACTGAAAGATTTAACGTTGACAACGATAGAAGAATACTTCAAATTCATGGATACTTTCAAGTTCACGCAGGCACTTGAAAGTATATGGAAACTCATAAGGTTTGGAAATAAATACATAGATCTAACCGAACCGTGGTTGTTGGCGCGCCAAGAAAACGAAAAAGGCAGATTGGCCACGGTGCTTTACAATCTTTCCGACGTTATAAGAAATGTGGCAATTATGCTTTCACCGATCTTGAGCAACACAAGCGAAGAGATATTCAAAAGAATTGGGCAGACGGCGAAGAACGTAAGCGATCTTGGCTGGCATAAGACCACTCCGAATACGCCAGTTAAGGTTGAAAAGCCGCTGTTTCCCAGAATAGATACAAAAAAATGGAAAAAGGTGATAATCATGTCAGAAGAAAAAGAGAAGAAAAACCAAGAAAACGAATCAAAAGCTTCAAAACCTCAGGTAACGATAGATGATTTTGCCAAGCTCGATCTACGTGTGGCGAAGATAATAGCGGCGGAAAGAATTCCAAAATCTGAAAAATTGCTAAAGCTCCAACTTGAGGTGGGTGAGGAGAAAAGGCAGATAGTGGCCGGTATAGGAAAGGTTTACACGCCAGAGTCTTTGATAGGAAGAGAAATAATAATCATATTCAACCTTAAACCCGCAAAACTCATGGGAGTGGAATCAAATGGAATGCTAATGGCCGCGAAGGATGGCGAAAAGCTTAGACTTTTAACCGTTGATGGATACGTTGACAGCGGCGCAAAGATATCGTGAGGTGTGAATGGTGTCCGAAGAGATAATTAGAAGATCAATATCCGATGAACTGGTGGATTCATACATAAATTATTCGATGAGCGTTATCATAGGCAGGGCCATCCCGGATGCGAGAGATGGCCTTAAACCTGTTCAAAGGCGAATTTTATACGGAATGTACCAGCTTGGGTTGAATTTCAACGGCTCTACAAAGAAGAGCGCCAGAATAGTCGGAGAGGTTATGGGTAAGTATCATCCCCATGGAGATATGGCCATTTACGACACGCTCGTGAGAATGTCTCAAGATTTTACCATGAGATACCCTCTCGTTCATGGGCAGGGAAATTTCGGATCCATCGACAGAGATCCACCGGCGGCCATGAGGTACACCGAGGCAAAATTGTCTAAAATGGCGGAAGAAATGCTTGCCGATATAGAAGAGAACACGGTTGATATGATTCCCAACTTCGATGAATCTCTCCAAGAGCCCGTCGTGCTTCCTTCAAAAGTACCTCAATTGCTCATGAACGGTGCGTCTGGTATAGCGGTGGGCATGTCAACTTCCATACCACCTCATAATTTGGGAGAATTGGTTGACATGATCGTGGCGCTCATAGACAAACCCGATATGAGCGTTGAAGAAGTCGCCAAATTGTTGAAAGGTCCTGATTTTCCAACTGGCGGAATTATAATGGATAGCGCCTCTATTCGTAAGATATACGAAACGGGTAGGGGTTCTATAATCGTGAGAAGCAAGACCCATTTCGAAGAGGTTAAAAGCAGAACGCGCATAATAGTTACGGAAATTCCGTACGGAGTTTCTAAAGCCGGTTTGATAGAAAGCATCGCCAATTACGCTAAAAATTCAAAAGAAAATTTCATCACGAACATTCGCGATGAATCGGATAGAAAAGGCTTAAGAATAATGATAGAGCTCGCGAGATCCGCCAATCCAAACGTGGTACTCAATAGACTTTACAAGCACACGCCTTTGCAGGTGCATTTCGCCGCCAACATGTTAGTTATAGATCACGGTAGACCGCGTTTGATGAATCTAAAACAACTTGCGATGGCTTTCATAAATCATCGTTTTGAGGTCGTCAAGAGAAGAAGTGAATACGAACTTGATAAATATTCAAGACGGGCTCACATAGTTGAAGGACTTATAAAAGCGTCTAAAGCGATATCCGCCGTCATAAGCGTTATAAGAGGTGCAAAAGATCCAGCGGAAGCTTCCACGAAACTTCAAGAGGTGTTGGGTGTATCGCCGGAGCAGGCTAAAGCCATTTTGGACATGAAACTTCAACGCTTAACGTCGCTAGAACACCGCAAATTGGATGACGAGTACAACACGCTTATCGAAAAGATGACGAAGTTGCAAACAACACTTGGAGACTCAAACAGAATAATGGAAGAAGTGAAAAAAGAACTTCTGGAAGTCAAGGCCAAATATGCGGATGAAAGAAAAAGCGAGATAAGAGACGATTTGGAAGTTATAAACGTCGAAGATCTGTTAACGGATGACGAATTGGTCGTAACCGTCACTCACAACGGCTACATTTCCTCCACCAAACTCGACACTTACAAAAGTCAAAATCGTGGTGGGAAGGGAAATTTCTCTTTAAGAACGAGAGATGAAGATTACGTTGAACACGTTTTCATAACAACCCGTCTGAGTTACACGATGTTCATCACTAACTTCGGTCGTGCTTATTTCATAAAGAATTACATGGTTCCAGAAAGCACCAAAGGTACGAAGGGAAAACTCATACTGAATTATTTGAACCTTTCTCAGGGAGAAAAAGTCAAATCGATACTCTCACCGGGTAAAACCATAGATTCAAGCAAAGATTTGCTCATAGTAACGAAACGTGGAAGGATAAAGCGTACTTCTCTGGGAGAGATCTCCATGAGGAGTAACGGCATATACGTTGTCAAACTCGAAGATGGTGATGAAATAGTCGACGCTGAGCTTTCAAACGTTGAGGATGAAGAATCGATCGTGGCCCTTGCCACGCTAAAAGGCAAGATAATCTCATTCAACGTGAACGAAGTGAGAAGAATGGGTAGAACCGCCATGGGGGTCACCGGTATAAAACTTCGTGAAGGTGATGTGGTCGTTTCGATGATAGTTTCAAATTCGAACGATGCTCAAGTGCTCACTATAACCGAGAACGGTTACGGTAAAAGGACCAAATTCGAAGATTACAGAATTCAACACAGAGGCGGTTACGGTGTGAAAAACTTGAGAATGACCGATAAGACCGGCTTCATAGTCGGCGTCAAGCCGGTTAACGATGAAGATGAGATAATAGCCGTGACCGCAAATGGAAAGGCCATTAGATTCAAAGCCGCTGACGTATCCGTTACGAGCCGTGTGACGATGGGAGTTAAATGTGTGAGACTTGATGAAGGCGACAAAGTGGTGGCATTTGCGGTGGCTAAGGATTGATCCCGGATGAAGGTTGCATGTGCACTTGAATACGATGGTACTAACTTTCACGGTTCGCAGTATCATCCAACGGTTCGAACGGTGCAAGGTGAATTCAACAAGGCTTTGGAGATCATATTCAAAACCAATTTGAAAACCGACATGGCGGGAAGAACGGATGCCGGAGTTCATGCTAACTACCAAGT
>CAZCZS010000022.1:0-23042 GCA_964503355.1 uncultured Mesoaciditoga sp. | reverse complement strand
TGAGTGTGGAGTTTCATCCTCTTACATTTACGCAACTGCTAAAACAATTATGGTGGCGTTTGGATAGAGCTCTCGACAAAGAAGAGATAGAAATCAGCGCGATGGTGGCGGCTGCTGAATTCATTCACAACGGTGTGGCTACCATTTTCGATCATCATTCCAGCCCTTCCCACGTTAAAGGATCGTTGGAAACTCTGAAAAACGCCATAGTTGATAAAGCTGGTATGAGGGGCATCTTTTGTTACGAAACGAGTGACAGAGACGGTATTCAAGGCGATGCGATCGAAGAAAATGTGAATTTTTACAACAAATACAAAGGAAGTCACCTAACAGCTGGCATGATGGGTTTACACGCATCTTTAACTTTAAGCGATAAAACGCTGAATGAAGTTTCACACGCTTTAGATGGTCAGAAAATACCAATTCACGTTCACGTTGCTGAAGGAATAGAAGATGAATTGAAAGCTGTAAACGAATTCGATTTAAAAATAATAGAAAGATTTGAAAAATACGATTTAATGAACGACAAATCCATTTACGCTCATTGTATCCATGTGAGTGACGAGGAAATAGAGAAAATTTCAAAGACGGGTGGCACCATCGCCGTTAACGTTCAATCGAACTTGAACAACGCCGTTGGAATTCCAAATGTGGTCAAATTCTTGTCCAAAGGCGCAAATGTTGCATTGGGAAACGACGGTTTTGGATTTTCACCTGTTTTTGGAATTAGATTGCTGGCACTTTCTCAAAAACATCTTCATGAGACACCTTTGGCATTTTCATCTGAAGAATTGAAAAAAGTTCTAAAGTTGACTTATGAGCTTGCAGGGAAACACTTAAATGAGGAGTTTGGAAAGATCGAAGAGGGTTCTGCCGCAGATCTTATGGTCGTAGATTACGATCCACCAACTCCCATGAACGCTGATAACTTTTACGATCATCTCTTCTTTGGTATAACCGAATCAAGGGTAAGATCTTTATATGTAAATGGAAAAACGTTAATGCAGGATTATAAAATAAAAACGTTTGATGAAGCGGAAGTAAGAAGAGAAGCGAGAAGAATAGCCAGTAGACTTTGGAAAAAACTGTGATATGGAGGTGCGAAAATGGATCTTTCCACAGAAATTGCGGGAATAAAACTCAAAAATCCGCTTTTACCAGCAGCGGGCCCTTTAACAGGTGACGATAAGAAGATGAAATACATAGCTTCTCTTGGAGTGGGAGCAATGGTAACAAAAACCATTTCAACCGAAGCGGCTCGCGTGCCAAGACCTTGCATAGTCGCCGGTAGAGACTACGTTGTAAACGCGGAATTATGGTCTGAATACGGACCAGACAAATGGATAGAAGAATTCTTACCTGGTATTCAAGATTTGAAGATGCCAAAAATCATAAGCATCGGTTACAGCAAGGAACAGATAGAGTGGCTTGTTCCACGTCTGAAAGATTTTGGAGACGCTTTTGAGATCTCCACACATTACGTTGGAAAAGATCTAAGTCCGATAGCTGAGGTGGCGAAAATCGCTTCAAAACTCGCTCAAAAACCGGTTTTTATGAAAGTTAGTCCTCACATGCCAGATCCGGTCGAATTCGCAAAGGTCGTAACCGACGCGGGTGCTAGCGGAGTTGTAGCAGTCAACTCTTTGGGGCCGGCCTACTATGTGGATCCAAAAACGGGACATTCACCACTGGGCTCTGAAAACAGGTACGGTTGGATATCCGGACCGGTTATAAAGCCTTTGGCTTTATCCATAGTTCAAAGAATAAGACAGGCCTTAGACATACCCGTTATAGGTGTTGGGGGAGTTAAAGATGCTGAAGATGTCGTCGAATTCTTGGAAGTGGGGGCCTCAGCGGTTGGAATGCTTTCATCCGCTTTGATATTCGGAAAAGCCCAGTACAAAAGAATAATAGATGGACTTGAAAAGGCTTTGAAAAAGCACGGTTATTCTTCCGTTAAAGAAGCTATAGGAAAGAAATTAGAAATTCAACATGCTGAATTCGTGGTTAACAACCCCAAAGTAGATCCGGAAAAATGTACTTTGTGCAAACTTTGTGAGTACGTTTGCCCGTATTTTGCCATAGAGGTTACCGATCACGTTGAAGTGGACGCGAACGCGTGTTTCGGATGTGGATTATGTGAATCAAGATGCCCAACTTCGGCCATAAGTGGGGTGCTGAAATGAGATATAAACTTCGGTGCGTTCACTGTGGAAAAACTTACGATCCAAAAGAGGTACTTTACACCTGTCCTGTTTGCGGGCAACGTTTGGGAACTC
The DNA here is from genome assembly GCA_964503355.1 of uncultured Mesoaciditoga sp. GTDB lineage: Bacteria > Thermotogota > Thermotogae > Mesoaciditogales > Mesoaciditogaceae > Mesoaciditoga. The sequence goes on along the minus strand of CAZCZS010000022.1, from coordinate 20,763 downwards.
TAGAAGTTGTGTACGATTCTCTTCCAAAAAAGGCAGATGTTGATTTGCAACATAAGGGAATATGGGCGTTTTCCGATTTTTTACCCGTTGAAAAAGAACATTTCGAAGTTCCACTTCTCGTTGGAAATACACCCATTTACGAAAAAAGGGAATTGGCAAGGGAACTTGGCCTTAAAGCTCTTTATATAAAAGATGATGGAAGAAATCCAACCGCTTCTTACAAAGACAGGGCAAGTGCTCTAGCCATAGCAAAAGCGAAAGAACTTGGATACGATACGATTTACTGCGCTTCAACCGGAAATGCGGCTTCATCGTTATCTGGATTGGCCGCGGCTTCCGGAATGAAAAGCGTGATATTCGTTCCAAAGTCAGCTCCACAAGCGAAGATAACTCAACTCTTGGTCTACGGAGCCACGGTGATAGCGGTGAACGGAAGTTACGATGATGCCTTTGATCTTTCCCTAAAAGTTGGAGAAAAATTCGGATGGTATTGCAGAAATTCCGCCATAAACCCGTATCTTTTGGAAGGCAAGAAAACCGGCGCCATGGAAGCCGCGTATCAGCTTGGTTGGGAGGTACCAGATGTGGCCATGGTTTCCGTTGGGGATGGTACCGTCGTGAGTTCAATATACAAAGGCTTCAAAGATTTAAAAGAAGCCGGAATAACGGATAGAATACCTAAGATAATAGGTGTTCAAGCCGAAAAGGCAAATGCCGTGATGAGAACATTTGAATCCGGAAACTTTGACGCTCCTCAAGATATGAAAGCGTTCTCCATGGCAGATAGCATAGCCGTTGGGAAACCAAGAGACGTGTTGAAAGCTTGCAAGTACGTTAAAGCTTCTGGTGGGAAATTCATATCCGTAAGCGATGAAGAAATAGGAAAAGCGATCGTTGAAATGGCGAGAAAAACGGGGGTTTTTGCCGAACCGGCGGGAGCCACCACTTACGCTGGCATGAAAAAGATAAAAGAAGAATTGAGAGATCTAAGCGTTATTTTGTTCATAACCGGTAACGGTTTAAAGGATATAAATTCTGTCAAAAATTACGTTGGTCAAGTGCACGTTGTTAAACCGGATTTGCTGGCAGCGGAGGAGGTATTGAAAGATGTTGGTGCGATTTAAATTGAACGGAGAAGACGTTGAAGCCCAAGCTCAAGATGATGAAAGAGCGTTGGACTTTTTAAGAAGGCTTGGAATGAAAAGTGTAAAAGAAGGATGTGGAGAGGGTGAATGTGGCGCGTGCACGATAATCGTTAACGGAAAAAACGTGGTTTCGTGTCTCATGTTGGCGGCAGAACTCGACGGAACAGAGACATGGACAACGGAAGGTCTTTCCAAAAATGGCGAATTGGATCCAGTTCAAAAAGCGTTTGTCGATGTTGGGGCCATTCAATGTGGATTTTGCACACCAGGCATGGTGATGTCGGCAAAAGCGTTGCTTAACAAGAATCCTCATCCAACGGAAGAAGAGATAAAAAAGGGTATGGAAGGTAATCTATGCAGATGCACGGGTTACTTCAAAATAGTGGACGCGGTCAAGAAAGCCGCCGGGGAAAAATGATATGTGCCGTCGTACTCGCTGCGGGAAAGTCAGAAAGGTTTGGAAGTCAAAAGCTTGAACATCCTTATCATGATAAACCTCTTCTTCAATGGACGTTAGATGTGTTGAAAAAGATGAATCTTGACAGAGTTTTGATCTCTTCAAAACATTTAGACATATCAAAATTCGATTTGAAGGGGTTCAAGGTGTTGATGAACGAAGAAGCTCAAAAGGGTTTGTCTTCATCGGTAAAATTGGCCATTTCAGAATGTGAAAATAGCGATGCGATTCTCTTTTTCCTTGGTGATATGCCTGAGATAAAGAAAGATTTGATCGAGAGGGTTTTATCATTTGGTATTTCACATATTACATTTCCACATTTTAAGGGAATAAAAGGTTTTCCAGTTTTGTTACCATCTTCATATTTTGAAGAAGCGAAGAAGATCGAAGGAGATGTTGGCCTTAGAAACGTGATAAAGAACCATGAAAAAGATTGTATAACTTTTGAAGATGGGTGGGAATGCGTGTACGATATCGATACTTTTGAAGACGTGAAGAAATGAGAGGAGGATTTGAATTGGATTACACTTTCGTCGCTCCACAAAGTGAAGAGAGATTAATTGAAGAGTTAAAAGATGAAGACACTTACATCATGAGTGGAGGAACAGATCTGCTCGTTAAAATAAGAATTGGGAAAATCAAACCTAAAAAGATCGTGAGCATTTCAAAAATTCCAACGCTTCATTTCATAGAAGAAAAAGATGATGAACTGGTAGTTGGAGCGAGCATAACTCACAGTGAACTTTTGGAATACGCTCCCTTAAAAAGAGAGTTTCCAATTTTGTTTGATGCGATATACACCGTTGGATCACCTCAAATAAGAAATCGGGGTACCTTGGTTGGAAATGTAACCAACGCATCTCCAGCGGGAGATGGCCTTTTGGCGTTGTACCTTTTGGATGCAAAAGTGGAGATTTCCAACGGAAAACTCGTAAAAATTGAGGATTTCATCACAGGACCATCCAAAACCATTTTGAAAAAAGGCGAATACGTACGCGCCATTCACATTCCAAAAGATAAGTGGGATATTCATTATTTCGAAAAGATCGGTCAACGTAACGCCATGACGATTTCGATCGTCAGCGTTGGATGGTTGATAAAGTGTAACGGTGAGGTTGTAAAGGAAATGAGAATGGCTTTTGGCTCCGTAGCGCCCACCGTGATAAGACTAAAAGATGTGGAAGAATTTGCCAAGGAAAAGAAAATAGACAAGACGTTCGTCGATAAAATTTCCAGGATGATCGAAAAAGATGTGAAACCAATAGACGATGTTAGAGCGAGCGCTTCTTATCGAAAAAAAGTGTCTTCAAATATAGTCTATCGTATGATCGAGGAGGGAATCAAATGTTAAGTGGACTGAAAGCATATCTAAAGCCTCAAACGCTTGAAGAAGCTTACGATATGGCGAAAACCGATAACTCCATTTACCTCAGTGGAGGCCTGATGGTTGCGGCTTTAAAAAGTTCGAGAATTGAAAGGATCATAGATTTGAAAAGCTTGGGAATGAACGATGTTAAGGATAGAGAAGAAGTGGAAATCGGTGCGAACGTGAAGCTCTCAGAATTCATGCGTGTTCCGGTGTTGAAAGAAATGTACAACGGATTCTTTCGAAAGTTGATGAAAGAAGTTGGAAGCACACAAATACGAAATATGGCAACGATAGGTGGTTCCGTCGCTTTTAGGTTGGGATGGTCAGATGTTATCACGGCTTTGTTAACTTCAAAAGCGGATGTTGAAGTGTTTAAGGGCGAAACCAAAAGAATGACCGTTGAAGACTACATCTCGATGAAAAGAGAGAAAGAGATAGTGACTTCTATTTACATTCCTAAGATTCAAAACAGATTTATGGCCTTTGAAAAATTCTCGAAATCCACTTTTGATATCGCCACGCTGAACGCGGGAGTGAGTTTTGAGCTGAAAGATGGCGAAATTTCGGATGCGATTGTGGCTGTCGGTTCAAGACCGATGATCTCTGAAAGAGTAAAAGAAGTGGAAGAATTTCTAGAAGGAAAAAAACTTTCTCCTTCTTTGATCGAAGAAGCGGCCTCAAAGATGAGAAAAGTCATAAAAGTTGGAAGTGATATAAGGGCAACGGCGGAATACAGACGAATTTTGGCGGGGTCGCTTTTGAAAAAATGTATGAGGAGGATCGAAGATGAAAGTCACGTTCAAGGTTAACGGAAAAACCCATACAGTTGAGATAGAAGCCGGAGAGTTTCTTTTGGAAACACTGAGGAAACTTGGTTACAAGAGCGTAAAACATGGATGTGACACCGCCAGCTGTGGTGCTTGTTCCGTTCAACTCGATGGAAAGCCGGTTCTTTCATGTAGAACTTTTACCGCCTCTGTTGACGGACACGAAGTTAAGACCGTTGAAGGCTTTTCAAATCATGAAGGTCTTTCAGACATTCAACTGGCGCTTTTAAAAGAAGGAGCCGTTCAATGTGGCTTTTGTATTCCTGGATTGGTGGTAACAGCAGATGCGCTTTTAAGAGAAAATCCAAATCCAACTGAAGAAGATGTTAAAGAATATCTCAATGGAAATTTATGTAGATGTACCGGTTACGAAAGCCAAACAAAGGCGATAGTGAAGCTTGCAAAAGAGAGAAATAAAAGAAGTGGAGGCGAATGAAATGGAAGTTAAAGCCCCTCAAAAAGTCGTGAATAAAACGTTTAACGTAGTTGATAACCCTGTGAAAAAAGTGGATGGATACGCGTTGGTGAGTGGAAAACCGGTTTTTACAGATGACTTCTACCCTAAAGACGCCTTGACCGTAAAAATTTTGAGAAGCCCACACGCTCACGCTTACATAAAGAATATAGACGTTTCCAAAGCTCAATCACTCGAAGGCGTTGCGTGCGTTTTAACGTACAAAGATGTACCGCGTGTCGTTTACACAAGAGCTGGTCAAGGATTTCCAGAACCATCTCCTTACGATACCTTCGTCTTAGATCGCAAAGTAAGGTACGTAGGTGATGCGGTGGCGATAGTCGCGGCTGAAAGTGAAAAGATAGCCGAAGAAGCGTTAAAACTCATAAAAGTCGATTACGAAGTACTCGAAAGCGTTCTGGACTACGAGCATGCCCAAGATGAGGGGGCACCTGTGATTCATGATGAACCTGAAATTTCCGGCGCTTACGACCCCAAACACAACGTGGCAAGCCATTACGAGATGCAAATAGGAAATGTTGAAGAAGAACTCTCAAAATGTGATGTTACCTATGAAGGAGTTTTTTACGCTCCCAATCAATCTCATGCGATGATGGAACCTCATGCGGCTTTTTCCTATTTAGATCCAAATGGGAGACTTACCATAGTTACTTCCACTCAGGTACCATTTCATGTTAGAAGAATTATAAAGAGGATATTTGGTGTGGAATCCAGAGTGATAAAACCCAGAATAGGCGGAGGATTTGGTGGCAAGCAAGCCGTTCACGTCGAAGCGTACGTAACGGCCGTGACGTTGAAAACTGGTAGGCCAGCGAGATGTGTGTACACCAGAAAGGAAACCATGACAGCTTCCAACACACGTCATGCTATGAGATTCAAAGTGAGAGTCGGAGCTGACAAAAATGGAAATTTAAAGGTTATAGACCTGTGGGGACTATCTAACACAGGTGCGTATGGTGAGCATGCGCTTACCACTTTCATGGTAGCAGGGTCAAAAACTTTGCCTCTCTACAACAAGGTAAACGCCGTTAGATTTGGTGGAGATGTGGTTTACACGAACACGGAACCAGCCGGAGCATTCAGGGGTTATGGAGCACCCCAGGGCATGTTCGCGTTGGATAGCGCTTTAGATGAACTGGCCCACAAATTGAAAATGGATCCAGTTGAATTCAAACTCAAAAATTCCATCCGTCAAGGTGAAACATCTCCAGTTTTTAAATACATGGGCGAAGGTAGAGAAGGTGTCGAGCAGATAGTGGAAAGCTGTAAAATAGAAGAATGTGCACTTGAGGGAGCAAAACTCTTCAATTGGTATGAAAAGAGAAAAAACAAAAGGATCGAAGCGACAAAAGCGCACGGTTACGGGGTTGCATTCGCAATGCAAGGTTCGTCCATAGCCGCTATAGACATGGGTGGCGCGACTTTGAAGATGAACGACGATGGGACTTTCAATTTAATGGTAGGTGCTACAGATCTTGGTACCGGCAGCGATACGATATTGGCGCAGATAGCCGCGGAAGTTTTACATACAAGTGTGGATAAGATAATAGTCTACTCTTCCGATACGGATATCACGCCCTTCGATACAGGCGCTTACGCTTCTTCGACAACGTACGTTTCTGGAAATGCAACGAAGAAGGCGGCCGAGAAAATGGCAAGTGAGATATTGAAAGCGGCTTCCGAGATAATGAAAGAAGATGTGGAAAATCTCTACCTAGAAGACGGAAAAGTTCTTTCCAAAAACGGAAAAGCGTTAACGTATTCTGAAATTCAGACACAACTTTTCTACACCTTCAAACAGCGCCAACTTGAGGTTACGGAATCGTTTGTCAGTGAAGTTTCTCCACCACCATACATGGTATCGTTTGCGGAAGTGGAAATAGATCTGGAAACCGGAAAAATTGAAGTCGTGGATTTTCTGAATTACGTCGATTGTGGTACAACCATAAATCCAATTCTTGCCAAAGGACAGGTGGAAGGGGCTACAGCCCAAGGTATAGGAATGGCCCTTTACGAGGAACACATCATGGATAAAAACGGAAGGATGGTTACGGATGACTTTTTCACGTACAAAATACCTTCCAGAGAAGACATCAAAAACGTCAGAGTCTATTTCGCAAAGAGCTACGAACCCACCGGGCCTTTTGGGGCAAAAAGCGTTTCGGAAATAGGTTTGGATACGCCGGGGCCAGCCATAGCAAATGCCATTTACGATGCGGTTGGAATAAGGGTTAAAAAGTTACCGATAAAAGCAGAAGAACTTTATTTCGAATTGGAAAAGAAAGGTTTGGCTCGTTAAAAAGAAAGGAGTGGAGGGTGTGGATAAGAGTCTGTACTTCACGTTTTTTTCGGCACTCGCAGCGGTGGCTATGGCTTATCTGATGGCACGTATTGCCCTTTCGCGTTCGCAAGGAAATGAAAAAATGCGTTTAATGGCCAAAGCCATCCAAGAGGGGGCATCCGCTTTTCTTAAAGAAGAGGCGAAGCGTATAGCCATCATAGCTATACTGATAGCCGTCTTCATTTCCGTGGTTTTCAGAATAAGATACGGCGTTGTGATGCTTGTAGGAGCTTTCGTTTCGGAGATGGCCGGAATAGTTGGAATGTACATCTCAACTCATACCAACGTAAGGGTAACCGAATCCGCGAAAAAAGGGCTCTTTGAGGCTTTTACCACCGCCTTTTCCGGTGGAAGCGTCATGGGACTCGTCGTGGCTGGTTTTTCGATGATGGGTTTAACAGCGGTGATGATGGTGTTCAAGGGCTCATTCGACTTTTCTTCCATCTATGCCATTCGAACCACTGGAATGACTCATATTCATGGGATTTCCGTCGTAGATGGAGTGATGATAGTCAGCGCTTATTCTTTCGGCGCATCGCTTATAGCACTTTTCGACAGAGTTGGCGGTGGCATCTACACGAAAGCGGCGGATATGGCCGCGGACTTGGTGGGAAAAGTTGAAGAACATATTCCAGAAGACGATGCCAGAAATCCGGCTACAATAGCCGACAACGTTGGAGATAACGTTGGAGATGTGGCGGGACTGGGAGCGGATATTCTCGAATCGTATGTGGCTTCCATAATTTCCTCCATAGCGCTTGTCATGTTCATGGCTATAGCCGATAAAAATATGACGGCCACTCAGTACTACAAATTGCTCTATCTTCCAATCGCAATAGCCGGTGGAGGAATAATAGCCGCGATGATTGGAATAGCCTTCGTTAAGTTGAGAAAAACAAATGATGCGCGCGCCGCTCTTTCACTTGGAAATGTTGTGACGGGAGTTTTGGCAGTTGGCATTTCGGCCGTGATAATCTACCTTTTCAAGATAGATTACGTGTTCCAGGATAAATATGTTCTGGCAAGAGGAATTGCAAACATATGGAGACCGTTCTTTTCTATAATCGCGGGTTTAACGGCCGGCTTGATCATAAGCAAATTCAGCGAATATTACACTTCTTACGATTACAAGCCGGTTAAGCACCTCGCAGAATCTTCTCAAACCGGTGTAGCGATAAACATAACGGGCGGGCTTGCACTTGGAATGAAATCAACCTTTTGGCCGGTTTTGACCATCGTAGCGGCGATGATAGGAGCTTACCTCTCCTCTGGAGTGTATGGAATAGGAATAGCCGCACTTGGCATGCTTTCCTTTGTGGCTTACACCGTTACCGTAGACAGCTACGGCCCCATCGCCGATAACGCGGGAGGAATAGCCCAGATGTCCCAGTTGGAACCAAAAGTGAGAGACATCACCGACGAGTTGGACGCCGTAGGTAACACAACGGCGGCGATAGGAAAAGGATTTGCAATCGGAAGCGCCGCTTTCGCCGCACTTTCCTTGATAGTTTCGTTCATATGGTCAAGTGCTCAAACTACCGGTGAGATAAGTTTGAACCCGATAATAAACATGGTCAATCCTTATACCATTATAGGACTTATAAGTGGAGCTATGCTTCCTTTCTTCTTTTCCGCCTTACTCATAGATGGAGTGAGTGAAAATGCATTTTTGATGGTCAAAGAGGTGAGAAGACAGTTCAAATCCGATCCTGGAATCCTAAAGGGTGAATCCCTTCCGGATTACAACAGATGTATTTCCATAACGGCAACGGGGGCCATCTCCAAGATGTTTTTACCGGGGGTTATAGCGGTCATAACGCCGTTCATCGTGGGATATCTGCTTGGAAAGGATGCGTTGGCAGGTGTTTTGTTGGGTGGATTGCTGTCGGCCATAATGATAGCCATATTTACCGCGAATGCCGGTGGCGCCATGGATAACGCGAAAAAATACGTTGAAATGGGAAATTTTGGTGGAAGGGGAACCGCAACCCACGACGCGACTATAATAGGAGATACGGTTGGCGATCCTCTCAAAGATACCGTTGGACCATCGATGGATATCCTGATAAAATTGATGGCGGTCCTTTCTCTGTTTTTCGGTTCTCTTTTTCCAGCGTTACCCTTTTTCACAAAATAAAGAACACCTCAAATATGATCGAGTAGGGGAATTACATGAAAAAAATTTTGATCTTCGTTTTTGTGTTGATGTTGATGATTTTTTCAATGGTAAATGCCACTCCTATAAAAACGATAAAAGTGGTTTTAGATGATAATTATCCTCCATATTCCTTTTTGGACTCGTCTGGAAAACTCAAGGGAATATGTGTTGATCTGTGGAAAAAATGGGAAGATGTCACGGGCGTTAACGTTAAACTCTTGGCTGTAAATTGGGCTCAAGCCATTCCAATGGTTGAGAAGGGTCAAGCAGATGTGGTGGATGAAATTTTTTACACCAAACAAAGGGCTAAAAAGCTCGATTTCACACAGCCGTACGATGAGGTAAAAACAGTCGTCTTTTTCGATAAAAACCTTTCGGGTATCACAAACGATCTGAGTACGCTCAAAGGATTCAGAATAGGGGTAAAAAGCGGAGATTACGACGCCACTTACCTTTCAGAACACGGAATAAAAGATCTCCTTTACTATCCTTCTTATTCGGATTTGGTAAAGGCGGCCGTTGAAAAAAAGATACACATCTTCGTGATGGATGAACCAGCCGGATTTTATTATCTTTCCAAGTACGCATCGTTAAACGATTTTAAATATTCTCAAGCATTGTACACTTCGAAGATCTATCGAGCGGTGAAGAAGGGAAATGGTTCACTGGTGAACCTGATAAACGATGGATTTTCAAAAATTCCCTCTTCTTACGTGAAAAGCGTCATGAAGAAATGGAAAGGGAATGCCTTTTATTCACCACGTTCATGGCAAACTATAGAAATTTTGATGATAGTTGGAATAGCAATGGCAAGCCTGATGGTGATTTTTGTGATATGGAACAGGACGCTTTCTTTCATGATCAAAAAGAGAGTAGAAGAGATCAAACAAGAAGCCGAAAAAACAGAAAAAGCCGAAAAAGAGGTTGCGCGAATTTCCGATCAACTTAGACAGGTGACAGAACATCTTTACAAATTGAACGAAAGAACCACGAAGATGATTCGTCTTATTTCAGAACTATCTCCATTTTCAAACGAAAAAGAATTCGCAAAAGATGTTCTGAATGTGGCGTTGCAATTCGTGCCCGAAGCGCAAGGGGGCTCTATTTCAATAGTCGATGGAGAAAAATGGAAATATTTGGCCGTCAGCGACAATTACGATGAAAAAAGACTTATGAAACTGGATTTGAAAGCGGAGTGGATGTACAAAGTAGACGAAGTTAAAGTCGTAGATTACCTTTTGGAAAAAGATAAAATGACGCTTCCAACGGAATTGGTGGAGGAACTTGTAAAGGCAACTGGAAATGAAATAATAAAATCACTCGTTGTACCCATTCAGATAAACGGTAAGTACGCTGGAAATATCTTTCTGGACGCTTTTAAAGATGTTGAATTTTCAGAAGAATCGAAGTACATGATGGAAACGTTTGGAAAACTGGTATCATCCTTCTTCACGATAAAAAGGGTTAACTCTTTAGAGCTTGAGCATCAGCGAGAACTTTTAAGAAAAATCGTGGATCTCTTGGAAGCCACAGATCCCAGAACAAGAGGACATTCAGAAAGGGTAGCGGCGTTGGCAGAAAACATCGGAAAGGTTTTATCTCTTGATGAGGAGAAAATGGAAGATCTGAAATGGTGTAGCCTTTTCCACGATATAGGATTCGTCGGAATACCCCATTACATACATGCCAAAACGGTTCTCGCAGAGGATGAATTGGACATAAAAAAAACTCACACTTTGATAGGAGAGCTTATAATAGAAACTTCCACTCTGCCTCAAAGATATAAGGCTGTGATAAGGTCTCATCACGAGAATTTCGATGGAAGCGGTTATCCTGATGGATTAAAAGGAGAAGAGATTCCCTTACTTTCAAGAATAATCGCCGTTGCCAACGAATTTGACGAGTTGGTGAATTTCAAAAAAATGAATGCAAATGAAGCCATCGAAGAGATAAAGAAAGCAAGTGGTACAAAATTCGATCCAAAAGTCGTTGAAGCTTCTTTGAACGTCTTTGAAGATTTCGCGGCAAAACTCAGAAAAAAATGAAAGAAAAGGCACCATTTTTCTTCCTTTTCATGGCCACAATAGCGGGAGCCCTCCTTTCTTCACTTGTTCAAACGAAAGAAATTGCGATTTTTCTGTGTGCCATTTCCGTGGCACTCTTTTTCTTCCTCAACGTCAAGAAGGTGATCTTAATTCTCGCCATTTTCTTGATGGGTTTCGTTTGGCTGGAAATGCCTTCGGATTTTCCACATGGAAAATTCTTTTTGATAGGAAACGTGCGAAGCGTTTCAGCTGATGTTGTTAAGTTATCTCATGTCCGCTTTCATTGGAAAGGCAAGTGGATAAGGGGAAAAGATCTATACCTGTTCTTAAATCGATACACGAATAACGATAAACCACTCCGTATTCAAAACACCTTCATGGCACTTGTGGAAAACGCAAACGGACGAATAAAAACCGACGAATCGTTCTGGTTGAGTTTTAACGGACCGCTTGAAAAGCTGTACGCTTACGGCTCAAAAGTTTCCGATTTCCTATACAAAGAAATGAAAAAATATCTTTTCTGCGAAAGTGACACGATTTCTTCCATCTTCTTGGGCAGAAAGGACACCTCTTACGAAATAAGACAAACGTATAAAGATGGAGGATACGCGCATATCTTTTCGGTTTCGGGAATGCACGTTGGCTTTCTCGCCTTTGTTACACTTCTTTTTCTCTCCGAATTCATACCATGGAACACGTTGAAATATCCGATGACGTTTTTCGTCGTCTTGTTCTACGGTTTCATAACCGGCTTTTCCATACCAACACTCAGAGCCGTTTCTGTCTTTGGCTTATGGTCTTTGCTTAAGATCTTGGACAGACCTCAACATCTATTGAACGTGCTGGGATTGGTGGGATTGTGTGAAGTCCTCTTCGATCCTTCGATCGTGTTCGACGTTTCTTTTCAGCTTTCCTACTCGGCTACCATAGCCATAGCACTTTTCTTTCCGATACTGCCGAAATTCCATCCAAAATTTCTTTCTGAATCTCTTAACATCACAATAGCCGCGAATATCGGTGTGATTCCATTTTTGATATTGCATTACTCGAAGATCTACCTTTTTTCTTTCGTGTTTAACGTGACCATCGTTCCTCTGTTGGTTATGGTGCTGCTGGAAGGGGCTTTTCTTTTTTCCATCTCGGCCCTTTTGGGATTTCATCTTGTTGAAAGGGTATTTGGAGCGGGGATTTATCCTTTTGCGAAGATTTTAGATGGAGTTGCAGACCTTACAAAAAAGATGCCACTGTCTACCGTATCGGTCGAACCAGTGGCATTCTTTTGGATCACTTTATCGATTGTCGTACTACTCTCTTGTTGGGTGATGATTTTTCCTCTGAAGCCTGACACTTTGGACAAATACCGTAGAAGTTCAGTTGATGATCCAAAATTTTGAATCCCGTTCGTTTTTCGATCAGCTTTTCGACCTCTTCAAGAAGATCTTCTTTTATCTCGTAGATCTGGCCACATCTGGTGCAGATCAGATGATGGTGCTGGTGAACATTCCGATTTTTCACCTCGTACCTTTCCATGCCGTCCCCGAAATTCACCTTCGATAAGAATCCCATCTCCTTGAGCAAATCCACGGTTCTGTATATGGTTGCCTTGCTTATGTGGGAATTCTTATGCGAAAGCTTGTCGTAAACCTCATCTGCCGTAAGATGCTCTCCCTCGTTTTCAAGGAAGATCGAAAGAACCGCCTCTCTTTGAGAGGTGATGCGCAAATGACGTTTCTTAAGTTCGTTTCTGAATTTCTCATAAATCTTCATCTCAATCACCTCTGTTAAATAATATCAACCCCTTATTGATCGTACTCGTCATTCTTTGCAATTGTTTTGTAGTTTTCTTTATAGTTTTTTTCTGTTTTTGTTAAGGATTTTCCAAATACGGTCGGCATTCTCACTTTTGAAAAGATAAGAAAACATCAAAAATGATGAAACGAACGCCAAAAAGCCGAGAGTGAGAGAAAAGAAGGAATTTTTCATGTTGAAAAAGGGATAAATCAGCAAAGCAGAACAAAGAGAAGAAAGCAATATCTTGAAAAACTCCATTTTCACCTGTGAAATGCGAATGGAATATTTCTTTCGTTCCACCAAATAGAGCACCATAAAACTTACCATTGCGGAAAGTGTTGTGGCAAGTGCCAACCCGTTAACCGAATATTTGAATCCCAACGTCAAATCACCCGCGACGTTGGTTACGACCCCAACTAGCGTTATCAAAGTCGCAACTTTAGCACTTTTAAAGGCGTACAACGCTCTGTTCATGACCACGATAGAAGATTGAAAGGGAAAGCCGATGATGTAAAGAAGGAGTACTTGTGAAGTCAACAACGCACTTCGTGAGCTAAAAGCACCGTGTGTGTAGATGACGTCTATTAACTGACGAGAAAAAAGAATTATGAACACGGTGGAAGGTACCATTATGAAAAACAGTTTCGCAAAAGCGTCGTGAATGGACTCCTTTAACTCATGCACGTTCTTTTTTGAAGACATCACCGGAAGGTACACACTTGCCAAAGAGACCACAAGAATTCCCATTGGAAGCTGGTAGATCCTATTCGCATATTGCAAAACGGATATACTTCCGGTGGCTAACCTTGAAGCGACGTTGGTATCGACAAAGAAATTCACCTGCCCTAAGGCAACGGATAAAGAGGTGAAGAAGAAGGCGCGAAGAAACTCTCTCGTCGCCTTTGTCGTGTTTCCTTCGTTTTGAAGAACCATCCTAAATCCAATTTTTCTCAAGAAAGGAAGCTCAAATATGAATTGGGAGGCACCTCCGATCAAAAATCCTAGAGCAACGGCGATTATATGAGGATGAAACCAGGGAGACAGGATTATGCCTCCTATTATGAACAAGTTGTTGAACATCGGTGAGAGCGATGGCACGAAAAAAACGTTGTGAGAATTCAACATGCTCGCTCCCCAAGCCCACAAGCTTATGAAGAGTAAGAAAAAGGCCGTGATTCTCTCCATGATAACCGCATAGGTAAAAGCCAAGCCGTTTGTTCTCAATCCCGTCGCAAAAAGATACACGACGTTCGATGAAAAGATAACCAACATCAAAGAGATAAGTCCGGTGGATATCAACAGGAAGAAAAACACCTTTGTGGCGAACGAGTTCTTTTTTCTCAAACGTTTGTATATCGGAATGAAAGCTGAAGAAAGACCGCCTTCCGCGAATATCGATCTTAGAAGAAATGGAATGGAAATCGCCACCACGTAGGCGTCGTATTGAAAGCTCGTTCCAAATGCGTAAGCAAGCAAAACATCCCGCGCTAAACCACTCACTCTGCTAAGCAAAGTTCCGGTTGCCGCTCGGGATGTTAACGAAAGTACACTTTTTTCCTTCGACAGTTAAACCTTCTCCTTCAAAGAATTGAACGATTTTATACCTTCTGCAAGGATTCTACAGGCGTCTCTTAATTCTTCTTCTTTGAGAACGTAGGCTATTCTTATCTCGTTTCTTCCAAGAGAAGGAGTAACGTAAAATCCGCTCAATGGTGAAACCATCGTCGTTTTCTTATCAAGAGAAAAGTTCTCGAGCATCCATTTCACGAATGTTTCCGCATCGTCAACCGGTATTTTGGCGGCGTAGTAAAAAGCTCCTTGTGGTTTGGGGCCAATTACCCCTTCTATTTTGTTCATCTCTTCGTAAACGATATCTCTTCTCCGTTCGTACTCTTTTTTCACTTTTTCAAAGTACGAATCATCCAAATCAAAGAGCGATATGGCTCCTATTTGAGAAAGGCGATTTGGACAGAGTCTCATCATCGCCATGTTCATGGCCGCTCGAAACACTTCTTTGTTTTTGGTGGCAAAAGCCCCTATTCTCGCTCCGCAGATGTTAAACCTTTTTGAAAGACTGTCCACTATTATGGTATTTCCCTCATCGAACTCCATCATGGAAGTTGCTTTTAAACCATCAAACGTGATCTCCCTGTAAACTTCGTCAGAGATCACCCAAAGGCCATTCCGTTTGGCGAATTGCGCAAGGCTTTCCAACTCTTCGTACGTGTAAACGGTTCCCGTGGGATTACCGGGATTCGGAAATAGGATCGCCCGTGTACGATCGGTCAGAACCTTTCGAAATTCCGAAATTGGTGGCATTTTGTATCCGTCTTCAGCTTTGGAAGTTACCGGAACGACCTTCACGTTTAACATAGCGGCAAACGCCCGATAATTCGCGTAAAACGGCTCGATCACGATTATCTCATCGTTCGGATCGGCCACTGCCGCGATCGCGAAGATCACGGCTTCACTTCCTCCCTCGGTGATCATTATCTCTTCTGGATCAAAAGGGATATTCCACTTCTTGTAGTAAGAGGAGAACTTTTCCCTTAATTCCCATAAGCCAGCCGAATTCGTGTACGCATCTACACCTTCATACTTTCTTATGCTTTCGTAGTACACCTTTGGTGTCTCAAGATCTGGCTGACCTATGTTCAAATGATAAACATGAATACCATTCCTCTCGGCTTTATCAGCGTAAGGAACGAGTTTTCTTATGGGAGAAGCTGGTATGTTTTTCGATCTTTCGGAGATGTTCATCTCTCATTTTCTCCTCAATTCTCTTCGTAAATCATGTCATCGTAGAGGAATTGAAGACGGTTCTTATGTTTCAATTCTTCTATGGAGAGAAATTCCAACACTTTTCTTAAATCTTCATCTTTAGCGCCTTTAAGAAGGTTTTGATAGAATTGATGGGTCATATCTTCTCTCTTTATGGCCGCTATGAGAATGTCCTGAATTGTGGCCTTCGAATCTATTTTTGAAGGAAGAAGATAATCTCCGAGTTTCATGTCTTGAATTTTTTCTATAACTAAACCTTTAGCGACTTCTTCCACACCTTTGCTTATCATTTCTTCTATCCTTTTTTTATGCTCCACTTCTTGTTCGGCCAACGCTTTTAATTCCTCTTTCAAATGCGGTTGACTCACGAATTTTTGAGCGTTTGTGTAAAAATTGTAAGAACTTTCTTCGATTTTTCTTGCCGTTTCCAGAACTTCGTCTACACTTTTCAACATAAAACTCCCTCCTTTTATTTAACGATGATCTCCATCTTAACTTTCTTCAAAACCACGGTGTTTTTAGATATGTTCATTTCCAACTCTTGAGCCCACGCTTTTTCGTTGTTGGATGAATTGAAAAGATAAACTTCTTTGAAAACATCGAACATCTTCTTGTTCACATCGTAAACGAAATTCTTCCCTTCAATGTGAAGCTTTCCCTTTTCGATAACCACCGGACTACCGCTACCGGTGTACACCTCTTTCTTGGTATCAAAGGTCAAAGTTGAAGATTGAATACTGATATTCGAATCGCTCGCCTTGATGGTCATGGAAGCTCCACCGGTTAGGATACCGCTATCGGTGTTCAAATCGTAGTGCATTTCTTTTGCCGTAACCGTAGCATCTTTCAACATCACAAGCACGTTTCCGGTTGCTTCGGCACTCTTCCAAGAAACGTTTCCATTCACATCTTTTTCACCCAAGACGGTTATATGAGAAGCGACTATCGTCGTGTCCCCTATTATTATCTTACCGTTTAATATCGTGGTTAAAGTTCCACCTATTTCGTAGTTGGTTTCACCGGCTATTATGTGCAAAATACCTCCATAAGAAGTTATGGCAAAAAGAAAAACGAAAATCAAAAAGTACAGCCCTATCTTTTTCAATTATTATGCCGCTTTTGCGACTCCCTCCCTTCTCTTTTCTGTATCGATATTATACCATAGCACGTTTATTATGAACATTTTGTAAAGAAAAAACGCTTTAAGAATCGGTATGATATAATTTATCTGTAAATGAATCAAGGAGGTTTTTCAAATGAAAAAAGGGATACACCCAAAACTTCACGAGGTGACCGCTACTTGTGCATGCGGTGCCGAATACAAGGTGCTTTCAACAAAAGACAAGATAACTTTGGAAGTGTGCTCCGCTTGCCATCCCTTTTACACGGGTAAGCGTACCAACATAATAGACACCGAAGGTAGAGTGGAACGTTTCAACAGAAGATACTCAAAAAAATGACCCTGGATAGGGTCATTTTTTTGCAGAATGAAATACGTTGTTTTCTTGGTCTTCTTAGATCGAAAGCTCACCAGGTACTTTCGCAAACAACCTCGCTTCATCGACATGATCTAAATTGCATACGAAACGTGTTAATCGTTCTATACCTATTCCACAGCCAGCCGACGGGGGAATTCCTTTTTTCACCTCTTCAAGGTACCACCTCATGGAGTTGAAATCGTTTCCTTTGTACTCCATGCGTTTTACTATACGATCGTATTCGTATTCCCTTTCTCCACCGGAGGAGGCCTCGTTGAAGCCGTAAGGATACATGAGATCCATATCCAAAAGGGTCTTTCCGTTTTTATCTAACTTGTCATAAAATTCCCTTTCGTCAATTGGGATATCTATGATCCAAAATGGTTGCGTGGCTTTCTCTGATAAGATACGTTCGAAATCTTCTCCGTACTCTTGGAGACCATCAAGATATCTCACTTTTTTAAAGGGGATCTCTGGAATTGAAAAATGCGGATTCACTTCTTTTAAAAAGTTTCCAAATTTCTTTTCCAGTTCTTTAAAAGTGTACACAAACATCTCTTCAACCAAAGCCATCACGTCTTCTCGACTCGCTTCACGCATTTCGAGATCCAATTGGGTGAATTCGATGAGATGTCGACCGCTGGATTTCTTTTCCTCAGTTTCCAAGCGTATGTTGGGAGAAAACGAGAAGATCTTCGGATGAACTCTCATGGCCAACTGTTTATGAAATATCATGGATTTTGTGAGAGAATACTTTCCATCGTAGTAGTCTATTGACGCATCGAATACCGAGTGATTGAGGGGATCGGTTATTGGTGAGATGATGACAGGTAGAATTTCTATAAATCCCTTCTCTCTCAAAAATTTTCCCATTAAAAATATCAACTCACTTGAAACTTCCAATACCTCCCTTCTCGCTTTCAAACTCTCTTCCACACTTCTTAATTCTGTCATTTAAACCACCTCCACATTTGGTTTTGTAAATGAAAAGGCCGGTGACTTCTCACTTGTCACCGGCCCGTAGGGTTTGAATTTACAAATTCTATCTCACATGCTCAACTCCCCCACCGACCGATGTCGAAGGGGTTATTATTGTTATTGAAAGCGTAAGTTGTTGAGCATTTAAGATATTCACACATTAAAATCACCTTTTGATGACGTAGTTTTGAAAATGATAACATATAAAAACATATTTGTCAACCCAAATTTTACAAATTGACTTGGTTGTGTGAGTTGTGTCAAGTATTTGCTGTAAAATCATGGTTGTATCCTGATATACATAAAAAGATAACTCACGTTGGGGTTCTTCAAAAACTTTTTCACTCTTGAATATCTCTCAAACAAAGATCTCCGATTCAAGAGAAAATCGCTTTTTGATCATTCATCGTGTGCTATTTTTTTAAAACCTTCCCTAATCACATTTGCCATAAGTTTTCTGCGCTTTTCTAAAAAATCATCATAATTCATATTTTCCCATTTTTCTGGTAAAGCGTGCCAGAAGTACATTTCATTCAATTCTTCTTCGGAAAATCTTTCTTCAAGTTTTGGAACGTACTCAGATGGTGAAGAATCAGAAATTTCTAAATTATCATTCCACTCTACCAAAGCAAAATTCGCTATTTGGTTGATGTATTTGTCATCCTTTCCAAGATTTCTAAGATATGCTTTGGGAAATAGATGATGTTTTTCCAAAGCAGATCTGTTAGGATTGACAGTTGAATCCAACAGATCCGATATCATCAGATTAGAGTACAAAGCTTTTGCTCTTAACAAATTTAAAGATGCATAGTACGCGAACATCACCGGGCTATTTGCTGATGAAGATAACAGTTCATTTGGAAGTGTTATTTCCCAGTAATCATTTGTAAAAACGGTGTTGATTTGATTATCCATTATAGATATAAATTCCTCTGCGTCTCGTGCTCTTTTTAATAGGGAAAGATCTAGTTCCATTTGTGATTCTGGAGAATTTGTGTAACGTCTGGTTAATGAAGACATGAAAAACCATTTAGCCACTGCGTCTCTCAAAATAAGAGGTTTAATTTTGAAATCGTATTTCCCTATTAAATACAGAGCATAATTATACAAAATCGTATTCTCAGATGAAATTAAACTACCATCACGATATCCGGCTCGAATTAAAGAGGTGAAAAAATTGTGCCAGTTATTCAAATCAAGAACTTTATGTTGTGCCTCTTTCAATATTGAAAATTGTCTTTCTCGCGATTCATCTGAAAATTCCTGCGTTTCCAAATCTTTGCCTCTTAAAAGTGAATAAACATTGCTAAGACGAGCCCTTTTGAATCCAAATGCCACACTTACTTTTAAAATTTGGTCAGGACTTGGCTTGATAAAACGATTGTAAGGAGAAGGAAGATTATCTTCCGGGGGTCTTTTAGACTTTCGGCAAAAATTCTCAAGCTGTGCTCTACCATCATCCCAGAAAACTGACATCAGGGTAAGAATAAAATTTGATTGATTTAACGATATTCCTTTGCTGTTTATACGCACAAAAATATCAGAAACTTGTTCTTCTGGCATATCATACGAAAGTTCCAAAGTATGAAAGGAGTAATTTTGTATATTGTAAAGCTTTTGAATGGCATTATTAATTTGGTGTCTTCCGTCTTTAGATATCTCGCGATGTTTTTCAAGATTGCTCAAAAAATCGTTGGCGAAATCTATTAACCCTCTTGTATATAGCCAAAGTTCACTGATATCCGTAATCCATTCGGGATTCCTTCGAATTGCCGCATTAGAGACTTCAAACTTTTCCTCTTTTGGATTGAATGCTATGAGAATTCTTTCTCTTTGATAATCTTTGTTGACGACTTCTTTCCCTTTTAAAACGGCGTACAGAGATGTCAAACGCTGTTGACCATCTATGATCAACAATCGAGGAATTATTTCACCATGATTCGCATCAATATTTCTGTAAGTATGATTGACATCATTTCTATTTTCCCAAAACAAAAAATACCCAACTGGGTACCCTTTGTACATTGAATCAAAAAGGTCTCTAACCTTAACTTTTTTCCAAATGAAGGGTCTTTGAATATCTGGAAGGGCGATATCTCCATTCTCAATCTGACTCACAAGTGTATCTAAACGATAATCGGTTTCTCTAAAAGACATTTTTCTCCTCCTGTACTCAAATTAGGTCGTACCAAGTTATTTGCTGTAAAATTATCCCCGTATTCTTAAAAGCTTGAAAAGCCCTTTTTCTTCAAGCGAATATCTCATTATCTTTTTTCTCAATTTTTAGGCACTTATTGGACGATCCATTTTTCATTTACGGTTTGCTCTGGGTTTTTTCAAACTACTATTTATTATTTTTATGGCTTCTACCTCTTTTTGCATTTTTTCAAGGTTTTTGTGCACTATATGGTTTGGATCATGGAATTTTGCAAAAACTTTGTCTATTATTTTTTGCTTCTCAATATCGGTCATTTCTTCTTTGAGTTCCGGTAAATCTTGCAGGTATTTGATGATTTCGCAATCGGCTTGCTTTATCTCATCTTCAAAATAGAGTTCATACACCATTCCGTCTATGATTTGCTCAAAATAAAGACTTTGCTTGTCTTCATTTTGCGATTTTAGGAAAATAATGTAATCAACGAGTGTTTCAAAGGGTTTTTGACGAGATTTGGGTATGTGGGGAATAGGAAATTTTATTAAAGCGTGTTTATTATATTGATAACCTTTACTACCCAAAATAACACTTGAATATAATCTCTTATATGCAAATTGTAAAAAAGACGAATTTAGTAAACTAGTTAAATATTTTGGTGTTTTAGTAATAATAATAAATGCGGTTTTTTCGATAAAATATTTCTTATCATCATAAATAAAATTTGCTCCTAATGTTGTTTCAGGATATACAATCTTCTCTTTTT
>CAZCZS010000021.1:0-23197 GCA_964503355.1 uncultured Mesoaciditoga sp. | reverse complement strand
CAAACGTTTCAACGAATACGAGTCTGCGATGGCATTTTCAAAAGGGAGCGCGGTATTATCTCTATTTCGGTACATCGTCGAATCCGTCTTTGATCGCCAGCGATCTCGCGACTTCTGAGTATTCTTTCTCGGCTCCGTTGAACTTTTCTACAACGTACTACTGGAAAGTCAAAGCGAAGAACTTTTCTGGAGAAAAGTTAAGTGCTTTGTGGCATTTCACCACTCAAGGCGTACCCAAGCCTTCGAGCCCATTCGAACTTAAATACGATTGGGTGGGAACGAATGCCGTTTCGCTTTCTTGGAAAGAAAATTCCAGTAATGAAGATGGATTTGTCGTTGAGCGTTCACAACAAGGCTCGTCGTTTTCCAAGGTTGGCACTTTAACCGCGAACGCAAGGACTTACACGGATGTGAATGTATCCGCAGGCAAGAGCTACACTTACAGAGTGTACGCCTTTAACGGATACGGTAAATCGAATCCTTCCAACGAGATAAAGGTCCTAACTCCAAAAGTTGAAGCGGGTATTTTAAAATGGAAATTCAAAGCCTCGACAGGCGTCATTTCAGCTCCAGGTGTTGATTCTTCGAAAACGGTGTATTTTTCCGCTCAAGATGCACTCTACGCTGTAAATATAGACGGAACTTTGAAATGGAAGCATACCATTGGCTTGACTTCTTCTGTTGGCATTGGAAAATCCCTTGTATACGTTGGAAATGCCGATGGAGCGTTGTACGCTTTTGATTTTAACGGACAGCTGAAATGGAAAAGCGTTCTTTCTCCTTCAGTCTCCTCTCCCGCGATCGGCGCTGACGGTAAGGTTTACGTCAGGGGTGGTTCTTTTATTTACGCGGTTGATGGAAACAACGGAAATGTGATATGGAAATACGACATCAAAGGAACTTTTTCCAGTCCGTCTATAGGAAAAAGTGGAACGATTTACATAGGAGGAGGGAATTGGTATCTTTACGCCCTAAACGATGATGGAACTCTGAAATGGAAGTACAAGACGGGTGTTGTTTTTTCCATGCCACTTGTATCGAGTCCAAGCATAGATGAAGAGGAAAACGTCTACATCGAAGGAGCCGATTGGTATCTTTACGCGTTGAGCAAGCAAGGAATCTTGAAATGGAAATACAAGAGCTCTTCACTTAAAAACTACGCCACCGCTCCCGTAGATGTCGATGGGAACGTTTACATGTTGGAAAGCAACGGCACCATAAACGCGATCGATTCAAACGGAACGTTGATTTGGACGTATCCTTCAGGCGAGCTTTTGACTTGTCCAACGATCGGAGCGAAGGGAGAGCTTTACGTTGGTGCGAGAGAAGGCTTGTTTGTCGTCGAAAACGGAACGTTGAAATGGAAGTACGAAACTTCGCCCGTTCGAACAAATCCGATTTTAAGTCAAGACGTCGTTTATTTTGGAAGCGACGATGGATATCTCTACGCCGTTTGGGCCAGTTCAAATTCGCTGATGAACTCCGCTTGGCCCACTTTCAGTCACGATGAGCATAGAAGTGGAAGGCAAAGATGATTTGGAAAGACATTTCCAAAGTTGAAAATGACTTCAAGATGTAGAAATCATCTTCTCAAAAAAGAAATCATTTTCTCACAATCGTATCAAAAAGTCCTTGTTCTTAGTGAATTTATAAAATACGAAGTTTGGCACGAACTCTGCTAAGTAAGATGAAGAGCTTTCTGAGCGGCCGATCGGAAGGCAAAACGAAAGAGTTTTTACACCTGAAAGGGGTGATAGGTAATGAGAAAAGTAGCAATCCTTAGTATAGTAGCGTTGTTGATGGTGGGGGCATTTGCCTTTGCCGATACACCAGTACCGATATATTCGTGGGACGCTTCCAGTGCGGCGTGGTCAGAAGTTACGGATCCCGTTGCGGCCGATGCAACTGGATTGAACACGTGGACATCGTCTGCGAACGATGGCATTTTGGATCCTTCATACACGTACGGTGGAGTCCAATATTCCGTTCTTCCTGGAACGCCAACTTGGACACAACTTCCGAGAATAACGTGGAATCTTCACGTCAGCCAATGGGTATATCTGAGCATTCAATATCTTGATTACAACATACATGTGGATATTCCCGGCGACTACGTCGTAGACAGCCTTTCAGTTCACGTTAAGAGTAACGGCGGAATCTTCACCTACTTCAACACCGGTGGTTGGTTCAGCGATGGAAACTATACCATACCAACATGGGGTGGCTACGAAGTGGATACGCAAGCCATTCCGACACAAGGCTTACCGGCAAACGGAACTTCCGCTGGATTTTGGTACGACTTCAACGATTTGGACACGATGTACACGCCGACAAGTCCGTTGACCGTTGGTGGTCCCGGAGCGTTCGAAGACACGTTCTACCTCTGGTTAGGTATGAGAGTGGACGACGAGCAGCCGAAAGGTGAATACACGACTTACCTAGACATTTTCATCCAATCGGATCCATGATCGAGTGAAACGAAAAATCGAGAGCCCTTTCAAAGGGCTCTCTTTTCCAATAATCAAGTAATTGTTTACAGGGGGGTGAATGAAGTGAAAAAAGGCATTTTGATCGTTTTGGCAACGTTGATATTTTCAACCTTTGCGCTAGCGGCGAATTCAATACCGATTTACAGATTTCAAACACCAATAGGTTGGGTGGAAGAAACCAATTCCGTCATCGCCGATGCCACCGCAACGAATGAATGGAACAGTGGAGGTTACATAGTTTTACCGTCTTCTCCAAATTACTATCAGGTACCTCAAATAAATTGGGATTTGGCGGTAAGTCAATGGATATACGTGGATATTCGGTATTTGGAATTCGATATACACGTTGACGTGCCGGGTGATTACGCTCTTGACAATTTGAACATAAGTGTGAAAACCAACGGTGGAATAAACGTTTATTTCGAAACGCCAGGAGATTTAAACGATGGAAATGGAGATACCATTCCAACGTGGATAGGGTACCTTGAAGACAACTCTCAAGATATCTTGCCAGC
Organism: uncultured Mesoaciditoga sp.; assembly: GCA_964503355.1. GTDB lineage: Bacteria > Thermotogota > Thermotogae > Mesoaciditogales > Mesoaciditogaceae > Mesoaciditoga. Next base: position 20,193 of record CAZCZS010000021.1, on the reverse strand, counting down.
GCTTGGGGGATCTAACGGGGGATTTTCTTGGATAAGGATGGGTGATCTGCCAAACGAAAGCAATTTCATCACCATCTTAAGACCTTATGGAACCACGCATCCGTGTGGAATGGGAACGAAGACTTACAAAGTATGGTTTGGATTCAGGGTTGATGATCACACGAAAAAAGGTGAATATTCCACATACGTTGACATATTCATACAATCGGATCCATAAGAAGCGTTTTTGAGTTTTTGAAATGAAAGAGGGCCGATAAAATAGAGAAAAAGCCCTCTTGGAAATTTAGAAAAAGGGGTGAGAAAGAATGAGAAATATAGGAAAATCGATCGTTTTTTTGTTACTCGTGTTGCTTTCTTCTTCAACCTACTTGGCTTTGACTTACAATCTTGGACTAAGTCCTTTAAAAGCTGAATTGGTGATGTATCCTGGTGAAACGCAAGAATACGAACTGAGGTTGATAAACGGCACTCTGGCGAATATATACTATCAACTTGAAATAGGTGCTTTCAAATTGGATGAAGATGGAAAGTACATCTATTTAGACAAGAAAGATGATTACGCTTTTTCCGCCGCATCTTGGGTGAATTTCGAAGTGGAATCAAATCAGGTGCTGGTAAGGGCATTGGGACAAAAAAAGGTGAAGATCAAGGTAACAGTGCCAAGGAATTTAAAACACGGCGGAGACTATTACGCGATGATATGGGCGAATTTCATCCCCTCAAATCAAAATAAAACTCAGAAAGCCAGTGGTACGTCCATTTCGGTGGAAAGACGATTTAGATTCGGTAGCATACTTCATATAAGTGTCAAGGGAAGACCTTCAAGATCCAAACTCGAAATAGAAAAAATAAACGTTATCAACTTCGATGAAATCGCGACGTCCACGAAACGCGGCTTGGAATTAGATGTTTTCGTGAAGAATCTCGGTGATCTTTCGTACAGACCAACCGGGGAATTTCTCATAACGTCGCCTGATAGAAAAGTTTGGGGCAGGGGAAAATTGGAAATGGCTCAAACCGATCTCGTGATGCCGAATCTTGAGAGAAAAATGTACGCGATCTACGATAGGAGCTTACCAACTGGCGAATACATCGCAAAGGTGAGCGTTAAATCCGGCAAACGCTACATAGGCCAAAAGGAGTACAAATTCTTCGTAAAAGAATCAACTACAACGGCGAAGTTGTTGGGAGTGAATTTTAAGGTTCAGCCACAAGAGATAATTCTGGACGCGAAAGCCGGATACACGCAGATGAACAAGTTGGAAGTGTCAAATAGGGAATTCACCACCATAGACGTTAAACTTTCTCCTATTCCGCTTTACATGAGTGAAGATGGCCAATTCTTTTACGGCACGTCAACTCTAAAGGATGTGAGGATATATCCACCGAAATTCTCTTTAAGAGAAGATCAAAAGAGGATAGTTCCTTTTTCTTTAAAGGTTCCCCGCCAGGCTAAAGGTCAGGTTGTTTTTGCCATAAAAGTGAGCGCAAGACTAAAAAATTCCTCGGAAAACAAAAGCGATCTGTACGTCCCCGTTTTGATGAGATTGGATGGAAGTACCACGTACGCTTTCAAAATAAATAAAGTGAAGAAGATATTCGATCTTCCCGCGACCACCACCCAGAACGCCACCTTGCTGGTGAGAATTTGGTTTGAGAACAACGGTAACACCTTTACCAATTTCAATTTAACTTACGACCTCGTAGATCCAGATGGAAATTACCTAACTTCTCAAGCCAAACGGCTTTCGAGGCAAGGATTTTTGATATTCCCGAATTCTGAAAGGTACGTTGATATTCCGCTGGGAGATTACAAATTCAAAAAAGCGGGAACGTATTCGATACCACTTCTTTTGGAATACAAAGCCGATAAAAACAAAACGGCGAAGGTGAAAATGAAAGTGAATTTTGAAATTACAGAGAAAGAAATACAAAAAATGGTAGAAGGGACGATCTAAAATGAGAAAAACATACATTTTGGTGATGTTTTTGCTCATGGTTGTAAGTTTATCTTACGTAACTTTAGGGCAAAAACTGATAAATGAATCTTTTTTTGAAATGGATTTGCGACAAGCTCTTAACCAGCTTGCCTATGATACCGGTAAAACCATAATAGCCGACGATCTTGTGGGCGGATACGTCACGATGGAGCTTAAAGATGTGACGTTGGAAAGAGCGCTTGACTTGTTGTTGTTGGCAGGTGGTTTTTCATGGACGAAAATAGACGATGTTTACTACGTATCCTTGGCCACACCAGATAGCGACAAATTCATGTACTTTTCAGTTACCAAAGAGTACCGTTTAAAGAACTACAAATCTTCGGATTTGGTTTCCTTGTTACCAATGTACATGAGAAAATACGTTAACGTTGCCAAAGGAGATCCTTACGCTTTAACGATAAGTGCACCGAAAGAAATGGCCAAGAACATTCTTTCGTTGATCGAACAGGTTGATAAACCCAAAAAAGAGATAAACGTTGAGATCACGGTCGTTGAGGTTGGCGAATCGACGTTTAAAAAATGGGAAAGAGATTGGGGATACTCATCCACAGCAGGCACGTCAAACGCCTTTTCCATAGCCGGAGATTGGTTTAAAGTGAATGTGCTGAATTACTTGGGAAATTTCAGCGGAAATTTCAAATTGAATCATACCTCAGAAAACGTGAAGATCCTTTCCGAATCCACCGTTCGCATGCTTGACGGAGCTCAATCGAAACTTTTCTCAAAGACGACAAGGATCTATCAGTACACGGAAGGCAGTAACGTAAGGTATCAAAACGTGGAGATAGGGGTCGAAACCGATATTCTGCCTATGTTCATGGGAGATAAAGTGGTACTCAACATTTCACAAACGCTTTCTTCTGCCCAGGAAAGTGGAGCGAAGATTCCTTCAAGTGTAAAACAGGGAATACAGACTTCGGTGATAATGGATATGAACAGCAGAATTTCGGTTGCATCGATAGGATTTAAAACTCTCGCAAGCGTTGAATCTAAGATCCCCCTTCTTGGAGACATACCACTTGTTGGAAAACTTTTTACACAGCTAAGTTACAAGAACGTGCGAAAAAGAATCGTGCTTTTTGTGGCTTTGAAGGGTGGTGATGACAGATGAAAAAAACAATTTTGATAATCCTCGCTGTAACTTTGCTCCTCTCATCACTATCCTTTGCTGTTTCTTTTTCATTCCAAGATATGGATCTTAGAAGTGCCATCGATGAAATATCCAAAACATTCAACACGAACGTGATAGTGTCAAGTGAAGTGAACGGGACGGTAAACGTTTCCTTTGAAGCCGACAACGTTGAAAAAGCGCTGGAAGAAGTGCTATTGGGAACGAATTACACTTTCGCCAAGCTGAAAGAAGCGTATCTTGTGGGCGGAATGAATTCTCCGGATGAATCACACATGGTGCTTTTCAAGAGTAAAGTCATCTTTCTTAAGGATACTTATCCCGGTACCGTTTACGATCTTTTGGGAACTCTTTCAAAGTACGTCGCGTATTCTCCACATTCTATGATGATGATCGTAGATGCCGATAAAAGTACGATGAAGAAGATAACGGACATGATCGCGAAAATAGACGTTCCAAATTCAAACAGATTTTTCTCTTACGAAATTCATGAACTGTCCAACGATGAATACCAGCGTTTTAGGCAATTCGAGAGCACTGATAAATCCGGTATTTTGAGTTTTTCCAATTCGGCTTTCAACATATTCAAAGAGATCATATCCATCGATGGAAAGAGCGATACTTTTGGTAGCGTCGTTTTGCCAGAAATAGGTAATCTTGAGATCTCTTCAAATGATCCTCCAATGAAAATGAGCGTGATTTCCAGGGAAAACTCGATAGGCGCCACTGTGAAAACGGCTGGAAATGCGATCGCCTTCGAAATGAACGAGGATAAAAACAACCACGTTGTCGTTTCTTTTAAACAGGCAAACAAGAGATTCTTGATGATGGTAAACGTCGCAAAAACCCCAAAAGAAGCCGACATGTTTTTGCCAAGTGAAAAGAAAAATACCACGCGCTTAACCATCTTCGCGAAGAGTTCCCCGGCGGATAACTCATACGCTGGGAGAGTAACTTACGGCTCCACGGAACTATCGGTGGTTGGCGAAGGAAGTTTTGGACCATCTTCAACACCTCTCATTGGAGTCGGACTGTTTGCAAATCTCATAGACGAAATGTACGGAACCATTGAATTGAGAATGTACAACGCGCAGATAGCCCTTTACGCCGAAGTGGAAGATACAACCACTGTTGGGGCTTTTAAATTGAAAGCTTCGTTGAACCAAGAGCTAACGCTTAATGGATTTGGAAATCTCAACGCATCGGTTGGAATTGGAGTTTCGTTATGGAATATAGATGTATTTGGGGGATTTATGGGGGAATGGGACTTACCTCAACCTTACGTGGAAGCGAGTGTGAAGTACGATTGGATTTACGCGTCGCTTCTGTGGAAATATACAGGAAGTTACGCCTTTGGATTGGGTGCAACTTTCACTTGGTGAGAAAGATCGTCTTTCTCTACCCCTTTTACGGCCGCGAAAGCGGCCCTTTTTGTTTCAAAGGTCATTTCTTAAACTCTTTTTTCCAACCATTTCCCCTTTTTTATTTCCATCAAAGAAAGAGAAGCCATAACCCCGCTGGATACGACAAAGGAAAGCGCCAAAAAAGTCCAGCTGAGATGCAAAGAAGCGAATAAGAGCATCAACGGAATGAGCACTCCCCAATCGGATATCAAACCTATGAACATGACCGTTTTGGTCAACCCTCCTCCAACCAGAACTCCCCACGCAACCATCGAGATCATGAAGAACGTTTCGTTTACGGCGAAGAATTTTAAAAGCACGCCTCCCATTTGTGCGATGGAAACGTGCGGGGTGAAGAAATACGAGATCTCTTGGCCGAATAGAAAAAGCACCACCACATACGTTGCGATCAGCGCTTCACCTATGATCATGGAATTTCTCACGCTCTTCCAAGCTCTTTCTTTTTTTCCGGCACCCAGGTTTTGTCCAACCATCGTTGAAGCGGACATGTTCATCGAAAAACTCAGAGTGAAAGATATACTTCTTATACGATTCGCTATGCCAAGAGCCGCTATGAGACTCGTGCCGTAAAACGAAGCTATTCTCAGTATCACACTGTACGCGACGTTTTCCGATAACGTTTCCAGCGTCATGGGAGATCCAAGCCCCATCATTTTTTTCATTATCTCCCATTTTGGCTTTAAATATTTGAAAGGATTCATCTTCAGATAACTTCTTTGGGAATTGAGTATCATGAATCCCACGATCAGCAGATAAATTTCAGAAAAATCGGACGCTAACGCCGCTCCAGCTACACCCATGTGAAAGGTGTATATCAATATGGGATCCAAGATCATGTTGATAACGGCGGAAGCACCCTGAACCCAAAAGAGTTTGTAAGTGTCTCCCGTGGCTCTGAAAGTGGTTAAAAGCGTGTATCCGGAAAAAGAGAAAGGCATAACCCACGATCTCCATGTGAGGTACATCTTTCCCTGTTGAAGCACGTCGCCATTTGCACCGATAATTCTCAGAAGGCTCTCGTTAAAAAGGTAAACTATGGCCAGGAAGATCAACGCCAATACACTCTTTGCCAGTATGGTTTGCCCCACAACCCATTTCACGCCTTCGTAATTTCTTTCACCGTATCTCCTCGATATCAAAATGACCGAGGCTGTCCCAAAAAGATCGTTGAAAATGGATCCGTACCAGAATATCGCCATTGCCAAAGTTACACCAGCAATGGCACTGGCACTTATATGTCCTACCCAAAAGGCGTCTACGAGATCGTACAATGATGCGAGAAAAGAAGCTCCCATCGAAGGAATGGCAAGTCGTAAGATGGAACGAGAAATGGAAGAAGATGTGTAATCGAAAACTTTTCCTTTTTTCATAAGGTATCTATTATGGTTTTGGCCTTTTTCACATCTTCGAAAATGGCATCTTTTAAAGCCGAAAGAGATGGAAATTTTTTCTCTTCTCTTAAAAACGAAAGCACTTCCAAATGCAAATATCTATTAGTTAGTTTGAGATCATCTCGTCCTATGAAGTGAACCTCGTAAGAGACATCTCTCTTTTTTTCATCGATGGTTGGCCTTTTTCCAACGTTCAAAAGTCCGTACATCATTTCACCGTCTATCGTCGATCTTACAAGATAGACACCGTATTTTGGAACGATCAAAAGAGGACTTGGTCTCTTCAGGTTGGCCGTGGGAAAACCCAATTTCGAAGCCAAACCCCTTTCTTTGAAAACCTCTCCTTCTATGCAAAAAGGTCTTCCCAAATAGAGAGACGCCTTGTGCGGTTTTCCCATCTTCAATTCGTACCTTATCAAACTGCTACTTATTCTCTTATCATCTTTCACTATTTTCGGAATGACATCAACGTTGAAATTCATTTTTCCGGCGAGCATTTCAAGCATTTTGACATCTCCACGCGCGTTTTTTCCGAATTTGAAATCGTGTCCAACGTGGATTGCTTTGACGCCGAGATCTTGAACGAGCATCTTGACGAAATCGTAGGGGTCAAGATCGACCACTTCTTCAAGATTTTTGATTATGACCTCTTCTATACCGATTTTTTTCAACAGCTCACTTCTTTTTCTCGGAGTCGTTATGAGTCCTTCAAATTTCTCCGGTTGCTTCATAGCTTTGTAGGGCATGGCGAAGATCAAAGCGCTTGAGATGAGATGATGTCTCTTCGCATACTCCACGTTTTTCTTCGCTATGTAAGTATGCCCAAGATGAACTCCATCGAAAACGCCTATGGTGATGCTTCTCAATTGAACACCTTCTTCGGACGTAGGATCGCTTCGTTTCTCCTTTGATTTGCAAGGGTGAAGATGAAGGAAGAATTTCTTTCACCGATGGCTATAGCCAACAGTTTTTCATTTTCATCCACCACTCTCACCAATTCTCCCTTTTTGAACTCTTCAAAATCTTTTACGTCGTTCACTTTGAGCTTTTGACCGTTAAGAATCTTTTCTGCGGCTTCTTCTATCACCGTTACTTTTGGAAACAGCGTCGCCGTGATTTCTTCGAGGGAAATGATTTTGTCTTCATTTATCTCTTCTAACTCGTAAACGTCGATAGCCTCTTCAACTGAAAAAGAACCTATGGAAATTCTGGTAAGTTCTTGCGCTATCGCTCCACAACCGAGTTTCATTCCCACATCTCTACACAGGGCTCTCACGTACGTTCCTTCAGAAACGTTAACACTGAAATGTACGTAAGGCAAGTCGATCTTTTCGATTTTCAAAGAGTGAATTTTAACCCTTTTTGGAGGCATGTTTATGATCTTTCCCTGCCTTGCCAGTTCGTAAAGTTTAACCCCTTTGTATTTTTTGGAAGAATACATGGGTGGCACTTGTTCGTACTCTCCAATGAATGATTCCATCGTTTTGCGGATCTCCTCGTCGGTAATTTTTACAGGGTGCTCTTCCATCACTTTTCCTTCTCTATCAAAGGTGTCTGTAACGATTCCCAGCCTCATCACCACTTCGTACGTTTTTGGTTGATGAAGTAGATATTCGAGCAGTCTGGTTCCCTTTCCTATTCCGATGAGAAGCAATCCTTTCGCAAAAGGGTCAAGCGTACCCGCGTGCCCTACACGCTTAAGATGAGTGAGTTTTCTCACTTGATCGACAACATCGTGTGAAGTTGGACCACTTGGTTTGTTTACCTTAAGAATTCCGTTCTTCATCTTTTTTATCACTTTTTAGTCTTTTGAATATCTTTTCCAATTCAAAAGCGTTTTCAATACCTTTATCGTTGATGAGCGTTATTTCCGGCGCTTTAAACGTCCTTATCTCTCTTGCAATTTGAGTCTTTAGGTATCCCTTTGCCTTTTCTATCACGTCAAAAACTTCTTTTCTTTTCTCTTCATCGTTTTCGAAGATGCTGACGTAAACTTTCGCGTATCTCAAATCTTTTGAGAGTTCCACCCTTGTAACGGAAACAATTCCCTCTAAACGAGGATCTTTCATGTTTCTAACCGCTTCGGAGAGTACACGCATGATCTCCGACTGCATCATTTCTCTTCTGTACATACCCATTGCCTACAACTCCTTTTTTAACTCGTTCGGCGTCCGAATTATATCATAATAACCTTTAAAGTTCTTGACTGCAAAAGCATTTGCATGTTAACGACTCATAGGAAATTTTTTTGAACATGCCATCTCGGTTCTTCTCTTTCCGTCATGCCGTACCAACTGAAGGTCGTCCTAAATTGACCCTTTGGTGGTGGAGACCTGATCCGGGATCTCGTTCTCATTTCAAAAAAGTCATCCTGAACTTGATTCAGGATCTCATCCTTCAAAAGGATGAGATTGCGGCTCGTAGGCCGCAATGACGTTAAGGTCAAAGACTTTTATCAAAAGGTCGTAGGCCGGAATGGCGTTGAGGGCAAAGATTCACTTATCAACGAGTTGTGAATCAAAATGACTTTAGCGTAAAGACTTTGAGGATGCGATTCCACTCCATTTACCGCCGTTTGAAAAAGGTACATTTTATGGAAATTATTGAGTGGTAAAGAGTAAGCACTTCGCTTATTGACATGTGAATATACATATGTTAAAATCCCCTTCGGAGGTGAAAAAATGAGATATTCGATCGATGAAGCGGTGGAAGAATTCGTACCGCTCAGAGTCCAAAGAAGGGTTTTGTTCATAAGTTCGTTAGGTTGGGGTACCGTGGCAGCTGGGGTTATGGTCATGGGATTCACCATACCCTCCATTTCCAAATTCTACGCGCTGAGTGTTTATCAAGCGTCTTGGTTCGCATCTATAACGTTTCTCGGCATGTTGATAGGCGCTTTTCTATCGGGTTACATTTCGGATTTTATCGGAAGAACGAGAATGGCATTCACAGCTCTCGTTTTCGCGAGTCTGTTTAACTTCCTAACGGCTTTCAAAATGGATTATTCCATGCTTTTAACTTTTAGATTCTTAGCGGGATTTGGATTGGGAGGGTTGTTGCCCACCGCTAACGCCATGGTTGCCGAGTTTTCTTCGGTGAAAAGAAGGGGAAAATATCTCGTTCTTCTTGAATCAAGCTGGGCGTGGGGCTCTATAGCCATTGGTGCCATAGCCGTTAGCTTGAAAAATTGGAAAACGGACTATCTATCTTTCGGCATCGGTCTGATCTTCGCAGCCTTGTTCCTTTTTATACCGGAAACTCCAAGGTACCTTATACAAAAGGGAAAGATTTCCTCGTTCAAAGAAAAGGTAAAAAAGTGGAACGGTTCCTTACCTAAAGATGTTGATTTCAAAATAGAATTTTCTTCCCGTGAGCCTTTTTCCAGGTTACTTACGAGGAAATACATTTCCACAACCCTTATGTTATGGTTTTTGTGGTTCAGCCTCTCCTTTTCGTACTACGGCTTTTTCATATGGCTTCCAAAAATGGTCGGCCAAATGGCGAAAACCACTCTTACAACATCTCTGCTGTTTCTATTTGTGATGATGGTGGCCCAACTTCCGGGTTATTACACCGGCGCGTACCTGGTTGAAAAAATTGGAAGAAAGAAAACGCTTTTTTATTCGCTGATCGGCACGGCCGTATTTGCAATTCTGTTCGCGTACGGCAAAAGCGATGCGATTTTGTTGACGTTCGGCACCATCATGACCTTTTTCTGCATGAGCGCTTGGGGGAGCTTGTACGCATACACGCCAGAACTTTATCCGACGGCTTTTAGAGGAAGCGCAAACGGTTCTTCAGGTGCCATGGCGCGAATAGCCGGAATAATCGCACCGCTTTACACATCGCTTTTGATAGAAAAGAACTCGTCACAATTTGCTATAATGACATTTGGAGCTTTGTTGATAATCTCTTCCATATGGATGATGTTGGTGGGGAAGGAGACGCAAAACTCTAAAATAAATTAATAAAAAGGATGGGCCGTTGTTGGACAAGGAAGAAAGGTTAAAGAACATTTTGAAAATTCTATCTTCTGCGCGCGAAAGTGTAAGTGGTACGGTTTTGGCAAAAAAACTTGGGGTAACAAGGCAAGTTATAGTTCAGGACATAGCGCTTTTAAAATCCCGTGGCGTTGGCATAATATCAACGGCACGGGGATATGTCTTAAACAGAAATCCATCCAAATACACGTTTATGGTGGCCGTAAAGCATACGGAAGAGATGATACGCTCTGAATTGGAATGTGTGGTTGAAAATGGTGGAGAAGTTATAGATGTTGTGGTGGAGCATCCAATCTACGGTGAAATAAGGAAGATGCTTAACATAAAGAATTCCGCCGATATCGAAAGATTCATGGCGGCTCTTAAAACGTCGAACGCTTCTCCACTTATGACTCTTTCAAACGGTGTTCATATTCACACGATAGGGGTAAACAGAAAAGAAGATTTCGAGAAAATAAGTAATTGTCTTGAAAAAATGGGGATTTTACTTCGTTAATCCCCATCGTTTTTTTCGTTCCTATCGAGGTGACTTTCTTCGTAACAGGAGATGAACTCATCGATACGCTCTCTCATATTTTTGAGCTGTTTCACGTAGTTTCTTAGATGTTCTTCACCTAAGCGTGTTATTCGATAGATTCTACGCGGAGCGCCTTTTCCTTCTGTGTTCCAGCTGGAGACGACCAACCCACTTTCTTCCATTTGCCTCAAAAGCCGGTAGAGTGTACCCATTTGGCCTATGCCGGAAAACTCAACGTTGAATTCCAACATGGAATGAGTCAGATCGTAACCATGTGACGGTCCTCGAGAGAGAAGAAGAAGGATGTAACCTTCAAGCCATTTTCCAGATCCCATATTCCTTCCCATGCCCAATCCTTGTCCTCTTCTTCTTCTCATAACATTCACTCCTTGAGAAGGGGAAGGTGTATTTTGAATTCAGTTCCCTTTCCCTCTTCACTTGAAACGTCTATACGACCGTTGTGTTTATCGACTATCATCCTAACTATGGAAAGTCCTAAACCCGTTCCACCGATCTTCCTAGATCTGGCTTTATCGACTCTGTAAAATCTGTCAAACAATCTTGGAATGGCGTTTGAAGGAATGCCAGGTCCCGTATCCTTCACGCTAACTACGCATTCATCATTCGTAGTTTCGCACGAAAGATAAACGTGTTTTTCCCCTTTTTCTTTTTGAGAAGTGTATTTGATCGCGTTATCTGTAAGATTTAACACCGCCTGGACCAATCTGTCAAAATCTCCTTTAACCGTTGCATCCGTTTCGCACGAAACACTTACCTCTACTCCAAGACTTTCCGAAAGAGGTTTGACTATTCTGGCAACGTATTCGACCACTTCTGCCACGCTCACTTCGTCGAAATTGAACGTCGTTTTACCTTCCTCCATCTTCTGAAGATCCAGGAGATCGTTGATGAGCCTGCTCATTCTCGCCGATTCGGCTTCTATTATGCTCAAAAAATGTCTTGCCATCTCAACGTCGCTGAAATCATCATCAAGCAAGGTTTCAGCGTAGCCATGAATCGACGTCAACGGAGTTTTCAACTCGTGCGAAACGTTGGAAATGAATTCTCTTCGCATGGCATCGAGTTCTCTTTCTTTTGTAACGTCTTTCATCAATATTATGAGAACTTCCTCATCTTCTGAAAGTGTTACGGCGATCGCATCACACTTTATGTACCTTTTTTCCGGATAAAGAATCGTTATCTCTTCCGAATCTCGTGTGAAAGATTTAAGATTTTTATCCGCGAAATCCAAAAGATCGTAATTGTCTATCAACTCGACGAGTTTCTTGCCTTCGGTGTCTTCGTTGATGCCAAACAACTCACGCGCCGCCGAGTTGTCCATTAAAACTCTACCTGAGCGATCCAATATGATTATTCCGTCGTTTATATTTTGAATGATGGTCTTCATGTTTTCACGGCTGCGAATGGCTTCTTCGTATTTACTTTCCAATTCACGTTTCATACCTTTTAATACATCCAAAATCTTTATGATCGGTATTTCTCTACCGGCTATCGTGTAAGATATATCCTTTAAAATCGCCTTAGCTTGCTTTAGCCTATGATATAAAAAAAGAGACAGAACCACTCCCGTCAGGGTGGCGCAAGATAAGGCGATCATCCAAAATATCAGAAAACTCACTCCTCACTGCCAGGATCTTTGAATTTGTACCCTTTTCCTCGCACGGTTATTATGTATTTTGGATTTGAAGGATCTTCTTCTATTTTGGTTCTTAACCTTCTTACATGTACGTCAACCGTTCTCGTATCTCCGTAATAATCGTAGCCCCATAATTTGTCAAGCAGCTCATCTCGGCTGAAAACTTTTCCCTTGTTTTCGGCCAAGAATTTCAGGAGATCGAATTCAAGAGGTGTAAGATTGACAAGTTCACCTCTCACTTTTACTTCGTATTTTTCCAGATCGATATCCAAATCAGTCGCCGTGATCTTCTTTGGCTTTTCTTCGCTCTTCTTCAAAGTTTGATCGGTTCTTCTAAATATGGCTTTTATCCTTGCGAGGAGCTCTCTCACGCTGAAAGGTTTGGTGATGTAATCGTCCGCACCTAATTCGAGACCCAGCACCCTATCGAATTCTTCCCCTTTGGCTGTTAAAAATATAACGGGTTTATCTCTATTTTTATCACCGCTTCTCAAGGTTCTAACGAGTTCAAAGCCATCCATTCCCGGAAGCATGACGTCAATTATGAAAAGATCTATATCGCTTTCATTTATCATTTCAAGCGCCTTTTCAGCATCGTAAGCCTTTAAGACGTCATACCCTTCCTTTTTTAAATTGTAGCTGACGAGTTCCACTATTGAAGGTTCATCGTCAACGACCAGTATCCTTTTCTTTGCCATCTTATTTCCCTCCTTGTTTCATATTTATTTTCATTTCAAACGTTCATCTCTCAATTTTAAGTACATTCTTTTTTGAAGTGCGAAAAAACCGTCCTTTACAGCGTTAACGTATTTCCAATTTTTGACGTTGGAACTCCAGGCCTTCTCCACCTCCTTCAACACTTCAGCCGGTTCTTCCGAACTTGCGAGTTCGTGCGATAACTCTTTCGTGGCCGTGGAAACCACCCATTGGTAACGTGAAAGCCTTACACTTTCGAATTTAAATCTTACTCCTAATCTTCTGAATTCGCCTTCCAAATAACGCTTTCTCCTTTTGAGGTCCTTCATTTCCAACATTTGAAATTCCTCAAAAGGTGTCCACGGTTTTGGAATGAATGGATTGAGACTTATGTATGGAATTATTCCATTTCTTTTCACTTCTTTTACCACTTCGATTATACCATCCAAATCTTCATATTTTTCGGTTGGCAAACCGTACATGAAATAAAGTTTTACCCGTTTGAGTCCGCAATCTTTAACGTACTTTATGGCCCGTGTTATATCATCACTCGAGATGTTTTTGTACATCACGTCTCTCATTCTTTGACTACCGGCTTCGGGTGCGAGTGTTATCTCCCTATCTCCCAACTCTATTAAAGTACGAATGAGATGTTTGCTTAGTGCATCAAGACGAAGCGAAGAAACGCTCAAGCTCTCCACTTTATCTTTCATCCATTCCAAAAGTTCGTCAAGATAAGGATAATCGGAAACGGTTGCCGCCACCAACCCTATCTTTTTCGTGAACTCAAAAGCTCTTTCCAACCTTTTCTTCAACTCGTTTAAACTCATGAACCGTGCCGGTCGGTAAACGTAACCAGCCACGCAAAATCTGCACCCTCGGGTACATCCTCTTTCTATTTCTACAAGATATCTTTTTCCAAAAGCCCCTTTCCGAGATAAAATAACCGATTCTGCCAAAGAAGCATCGAGATCGTTCAGGCGAGATAGCTCTACTTTTCTTTCTCCAAATGCTGGAATGGAAAGACACTCGAATTCCCTTAGCTTTTCCAGCAAATTTTCTCCACGAAAGCCTTCCCGCCACAGCCTTTTTAGATTTTCAAAGAAAAGTTCGCATCCTTCCAATTCGCCATGAAATATGATATCTGCCACACTCCAAAAAACGTTTGGATTGAAGAACGTTAAAGCTCCTCCAATTATGACAAGTGGCCTGGTATTTCGCTTTTTAGAAAGCGAAGGAATGCCACTCATGTGAAAGATCTCAAGTACGTTCAAAACGTCGAATTCAAAAGAAATGGAAAAAGCCAAAATGTCAAAATCACTTAACGTTCTTCCATGTTCAAGCGAACGCATATCTTTTGAGTACACGAATCTTTCACACGCAAATCCTCTCCGCAAAAGAAAAGCGTAGACGGAGTTGAATCCCAAATTGGAAACGGCAGAAGTGTAATCATTCGGATAGATCAGGGCTATTGAAGGCCTTCCTCCACCGTTATGATCGACGAGAATTACTTCGTCACGCGTTTCCCTTTGCAACGTCGCTCTCTTCATTTATTCCTTCGCTTTTTCCGTTTCTTCCAAGCTCACCTTTCAACAACGCGTTGAGTTCTTCTCCTTCTATCGTTTCCTTTTCAAGGAGTATTTTCGCGATATCATCCATTTTGTCCCTGTATTTTAAGAGTATTTCTTTTGCTTTGTCGTAACACTCTGAAACTATTTTCTTCACTTGCACATCTATTTCGGATGCCGTCTCTTCACTGTAATTCCTCATTCTGGACAACTGTTTTCCCAAAAAGACGTTTTCTTCTTCCTCTCCCCAGGCGATCGGCCCTATTAAATCACTCATACCGTATTTACAAACCATATCCCTTGCTATTTTCGTTGCCCTTTCTATATCGTTCGAGGCTCCAGTTGTGATTTGTCCAAAAACTATTTCCTCTGCAGCCCTTCCACCAAGAAGACCTGTGATCTTGTCCAATATCTCCTCTTTTGACATCAAATACTTGTCTTGAAGAGGCAATTGCAGCGTGAATCCCAACGCATGCATTCCACGTGGGACGATGGAGATCTTATGAACCGGATCGGCATTTGGAAGAACGGCTCCCACTATCGCATGCCCTATCTCATGATACGCAACTATCTTTCGTTCTTCTTCACTCACGACTTTGGATTTTCTTTCAGGTCCCGCTATTACCCTATCTATTGCCTCTTCAAAATCCTCGAACTCTATTTGTTTTTTCTTCTTTTGAGCTGCGAGTAAAGCCGCTTCGTTGACAAGATTTTCCAGATCTGCTCCTACGAAGCCCGGTGTCCTGCGTGCAAGCACCAATGGATCCACTTTACTATCTATTGGTTTTCCTCTCATATGAACACGCAATATGGCTTCTCTACCTTTTATATCTGGAGGATCTACCAATATTTTTTTATCAAATCTCCCAGGTCTAAGCAAAGCGCTGTCCAAAATATCCGGTCTGTTCGTGGCAGCCATGACTATAACGGCGGTATCCTTATCAAAACCATCCATTTCAACGAGAAGTTGGTTTAAAGTTTGTTCCCTCTCATCGTGCCCTCCACCCAAACCGGCACCTCTCTGTCTTCCAACGGCGTCTATTTCGTCTATGAAAACTATCGACGGAGAATTTTGCTTGGCTTGTGTGAAGAGATCTCTCACCCTCGCCGCTCCGACTCCAACGAAAAGTTCAACGAAATCAGAACCACTTATGTGGTAAAAGGGCACGTTCGCTTCTCCCGCGACGGCACGGGCGAGCAACGTTTTACCCGTTCCCGGAGGACCAACGAGAAGGATTCCCTTCGGCATTCTCGCACCGAGGGTGTTGAAAGCTTGAGGATTTTTAAGAAATTCAACGACGGATTTCAGCTCTTCCTTCGCCTCTTCTACACCGGCCACGTCGTTAAAAGTCACCCTTTTTGTGTTGGCGTTGTAAATGCGAGCTGGGCTTTTGGTGAAAGTGAAAGCCTGCGAGCCTCCTCCACCTCCCATTCGTTTCATAAGCACCCACCACAAAAGGAAAAACAACGCTAAAGGTATAAGCGTTCCAAGTACGTTTACCCACAAAGAGGTGTTGCCGGCGGGAATGGATTTAACATCTATACCTTTTTTCACCAAATCTTGCACGAAATTGTTGCTTGTGAGCAACCACGGAGCGTAAAGTTCGTATTCTCCTGTGGTCGTTATGACGTGTGTATCACCACTACCGCTTATGATAACCTGCTTTACAGGAGTTGGTTGCGCGTTTACCATGGACCAAAATCGCGTGAAATCTATTTGGGTGATGGGAGTTGGAGCAGTCCACATGGATCTTATGAGAAAAAATATCAAGATCAATATCAGCATGTACAACGTGATGGATTTCCAATTTGGTCCGATTGATCTGTAATTTTTAGGCATGTTTTAAAAAATTACCTCCTTCCCGGCTAAGAATCAAAACTCTTTTCGTCTTAGCCGATACCTTGAAATGTTCCGATATCCCTATTCCCACTATCCAAAGTATTGCTCCATCGCTCTGCGAGACGACGGGATACTTGTCCCTTAAAAAAAACGGCACTTTTTCATCTTTTAAAATCTTTAGAACGTCCTTTTCATATTTCATCCCCAACGGTAAGAATTTTTCATTCTTTTTAGCCGCCCTTAAAAACAATGGAAATTCTACCTTCTCTGCATCAAAAACGGCGCTACTTATACCATCTCCCAAGTAACCATTGTACTGCTCTATTTTCGCACTTACAGTTAGAGAAAGCTCGTTTACATGAACTTTACAAGGAATTCTTATCTCTTCATCCTTCCATTCTTCAACAAAGGGTTTTTTCGAAATCACCAACGTATCATCGTATTTAACGGCAAAAAAGCCCTTTCCCAAGTTAAATTCACCAGGTCCTTTTTTTTCTATCAAGCGTACCACCGCTTCTATTTTAACAGATGAAATTGGAATATCTCTTTCTCTCATGATCTCTTTTACGATTTCTTCCAACAAAAGCGGTGCCACTTTCGCATCTTTTAAATTTAAAATGACTTTTTCCTTTTCGGCAACACGGGATTTGTTCAACAATTTTTGGACTTCAAGTCGTACAAAATCCTGATACCCTTCTAGTATCTGTATGGTTTTGTGTACCTTCTTTTCCACATCTGGGCAAAAATTCGACTTTATGAAGGGTATCAATCTATGTCTTACGTTATTTCTAAAGTATCTGGTATCTTCATTTGTTTTGTCCTCAAAAAATCTAAGTCTTCTTATTGTAACATATTCTCGTATCGTTTCTTCATCTAAAAACAAGAAAGGTTTTATGTATTTTCCGTTCACAGCACGCATTCCGATAAGGCCACCTATGCCACTTCCTCTGAAAAGCCTCATGAAAAAATTCTCCGTTAAATCCGAAAGGTGGTGAGCAGTCGCTATCTTGTTGGCTTTGAATTTTTTTAGGGCTTCTTCAAAAAAATCGTATCTTACTTTGCGCGCGGCTTCTTCCAAGGAAAGGGACTTATGGATGGATTTGTATTTCAAAACATCTCTTTTCCCAATAAAACATTCCATTTCCAATTCTTTTGCCATCTCACAAACCGCAGGACCTTCTTCAACAGCTTCCGGTCTTATCATATGATTAAGATGAGCGACGAAGAAATCGGCCTTAAGTTCCGTGCGAAGTTTTGCCAAGGCGTACATCAACGCAACCGAATCTGCCCCGCCGGACACTCCCAACACCACCCGGTCACCGGGTACGATCATATTCTCTTTATTTATGAATTTCAACAATTCGTATTCGAACTTATTCAACTTCATGCTAACCTTCCTTTGACAAAAACAAACCCAGAGAATAACTCTGGGTTTGTATCATTTGGAGCCAGCGAAGGGACTCGAACCCCCGGCCTACTCATTACGAATGAGTTGCTCTACCGGCTGAGCTACGCTGGCGTTTCGCTTCATGCTTCGACCATCGAATTATACTACATCGTGATATGTCAGTCAAGAGTTTTTCTTAAAAGAATTCAACAAGCCTCGCCGTACAAAACGGCGAGGCAAGGTTGCTCATTTCATCTTGATTATCTTAAGAGCGTAAACTTCGTACGTGTTTTTGTACTTAACGCTTATACCGATAACTTCTACCGCTTCACCATCATTTGGAACTTTGAGTCTTGGAACGTATATGTAAGCTTTTCCGTATTTGTCAGTCAAATAAAAACTGTGTTTTTTCACTTTGGATGCCATTCCTTTCAATTCAACCAACATTTCTGGATACTTTGACAACTTAGAGGAGTTTATCGACAGGGGAGAAGGAGAATTGACATGACCCACGATCTTCAAGCTTACCAACTCTATTTCAAAAGAATTGTTGTAAGAGGTGAAGGTTCCTTTAACCTTTACTATATCCCCAACCTTTACGTTATCGTGCTTTCCGTATATTCTCATTCCATAACCGTTAGATGATATGTAAGCGTTGGAAGCACTCACAATTGCCGTCACAACGCCCGTTGAGCTCACGGTTTGAGCGTAATACAGCTGTGGATTTTTTCTGAGTTCCTCAAGCGAAGGATTTGACTTCACGGCGTTCTTCTTTAAAACGGGAACGTAAACGTTCGCCGTGTAAAATGCAAGAGGTATCAATTCAACGTCTCCATTGTAATTCATGGGTAAGCCTTCAACGTACACTTGAGTACCACTTGGCAACGTTGGTAAAGAGTTGCCCATCGCCACAAGTTTAACCTGCTGGCCGTTGTTATCCAGGTAAGCTCCATTCTCGGAGAATCTAAAAGTTCCTTCAGTTGTAACGATCAAAGCGTTGTAATCCTTGAGTTCATCTATTTTCACTTCAAAAGGAAGGGGAAGTAAGGTGTGAGAAATCACCTTCAAAGGCGCGATCACGGAAATTTCGAGCTGGCCTTTGTAAACATCCACGGAACCCACTATTCTCAGCGTATCTCCACGCTTTAGAGTGGGAATATCTGAAAGATGACCAAGCCATAACATGATTCCAGCGATCTTGTTTTGCCATGCGTAAGAGACGTAGACGTTCTTTCCAAAGACGGCTTCAACCGTTCCAACCGTTCTGACCAACTTGTTCATATAAGTGTAAGGACTCGCAACTATTTGAGGAAGAAAAGCCGTTTGAGTTTCCAAATTTTTAGAAGAGAAAGTTAAAGAATTCGCCCACAGCACGTCAAATCTCTTATTGGCTTTGGATATCAAATTTTCATTTGAAAGAAATATTCCGACTTCTCTGTTTTTATAAAGGGAAGTGTACGAGACGTTTTCAGAGCCTATGAAGAGATACTTATCGTCCACAACTATCATTTTCGCGTGGATGAAGGGAGATTTTGATGTTTTTACCTCCACACCGTATTTTTCCAATTGTGATAGCGTGTACATGCCCGAAACGTACTTCGCGCTGGAATACGGTTCTATCAATTGAACTTTCACGCCACGTTGAGCGGCGCTTTTAAGCGCATCGAATATCTCTCCTTCAGGTACCTCCTCTTCGCACATCTTGATGGAGTGCTTTGCGCTGTTTATCAACCAATCGAAATCGGAGGCGCTGTTAGGGCTTAAGATGAGCTCCTCCCTTGGAATGGCACCGGCTGGTACGTCATTCCAATCCGCTTCAAAGACATCGTTCAGCGCTTTAACGATCGAGCTATCGGTTGTGAGAACGTTGACCTCAAAATTTTGAGATATGCCACTGTAGGTGAGGTTGGAAGTTCCCAAAATGGCTTTGGAATTGTCGGCTATTAGGAATTTAGCGTGATCGTATGAGAACCTTGAGGGAGCCCATTTAACATTCGCTCCTTCTGATTTTAAACGGTTGTAAGCGTAATCCGCTTGCGCTTGCATGTTGTACGGATGAGGGGTAAGGATCACTTGAACGTTCACACCCCGTTCAATCGCCTTATCTATGGCGTCGAACACATCTTGAGATGTCATGACGTACACTTCGATCTTCAAAGAAGTTTTCGCCCCGTTTATCAAATTCAAAAATGGAGCTTCTCCGCTGTCTGGCTCGAAGAAGATGTTTGTCAAGCTTGTAGAGCTCTTAACGACGGGTTGAGCAAAGCTGAGAATCATGAGCAAGCTTAACAAGACGGCTACGAATAAAACCTTTTTCATTTCTTTCACCCCCATAATTTTTTTTGAAACAGTATTTAATTTTATCACTTTTTAAAGACCCACGTTGTGCTTCAACTTTACAAAGCCAACGGCTTTTGAACAACCGCTTTTCAAACGATAAGGGAATTTTTTGAAGATGTCATCCTGGATCTTCTCTTTCTGTCATGCCGTACCAATCGAAGATCATCCTGAACCAGCCGTAGATCATTAGGTCATCCTGAACTTGATTCAGGATCTCATCCTTCAAAGAGCTGAGATTGTGGA
>CAZCZS010000020.1:0-23346 GCA_964503355.1 uncultured Mesoaciditoga sp. | reverse complement strand
ATGAGTGCTTCGCTTTTTCGACACATCCTGTGTCTTACAGCCTCACTTTTGTGAATTTCCAGATGGCGAGCTCATATGCCTTGATGAAAACTTCAAGGGAGGTTCAAAACGTTAAAGTTAGTGTGTTCAAATTAATTTTACACGAGGTGTTGTCGGTTTTTCAATCTTTATGCCTTTTTCAATGAACTTTGTTACATCCCAATCTTTTTTCGTTACTTTCGTGCACAACATGAGATACTAAAACGTGTGATCTTAATTCTTCTTTTAGCAACTTACCACACACCACATGTCACACCGTTTCACTTCATCTATTTTTCAACAATTAAAGGATATCCTTGTTATCCCTATTTTACCAGATGGTGTGCAAATTTACTTACAAATAAAAAACTCCCCTTATATCTGGGGAGTCAAATTGGCTGCGCGGGGAGGATTCGAACCTCCACGCCGGGATCCAAAATCCCGTGTGCTGCCATTACACTACCGCGCAATCAACCATTCATATTTTACCATACAAGCAATTCTCTTGCAAGTTTTTTCAGATTTTTTCTTTGTCATTTTGTCCACGGGCTAAACGAAATTTTCTTAATCTCAACGTTATTTGTCTAGATGCGAAAGAGTCTTTATTCTCAGGATTTAAGGCTCAACAAGGCTACTCCACTATTTCAAAAATAAAGATTCCGGCGTATTACCGGAATCTTTTTAAAATTCGTTTGAATATCCTTGCTCAATCTTCTTTTACCTTGAATTCTTTCACATTTTTTGCAAGCTTATCGGAAATGTCTTTGACATTTTCTTCTTCTTCTTTTATCTTTGAGATGTATTCGGCTTGAGCATTTATCTCTTCGTTAGCTTTTACCATCAACTCGCTAACTTCAGACAGTTGCGAAGACGCTTCTTTAACGCTGCTTGCCATTTCTTCAGATGTGGCGCTTTGTTCTTCAGACACGGCAGCGAGATCTTCGGTTCTCGAGGTTACCTCTTGAACATCGTTCTTTATCCTGTTGAATATCTCGGATATCTTTCCCATCTTTGAAAGAACACTCTCTATGGATGTAACCATCTTTTTGCTCGAATCCGCGGTTTGTTTGGAATTGTTTATTATCTCATTCAAATTCGAAGAGATCTTTTCGGTGGATTGTTTGGTTTCTTCGGCCAAAGATCTTATTTCATCCGCAACGACGGCAAAACCTTTACCGGCTTCACCGGCGCGTGCGGCTTCTATGGCGGCGTTCAGAGCCAGAAGATTCGTCTGCTCGGCTATAGAACTTATGGTTTCCAATATCTCACCTATCGCGTCCACAGATTGTTCCAAAAGATCCGCCTTCGCCATCATATCGTTTGACTCGTTACCCACAAGACTTATCTCATCGTTCATCTTACTGACCACTTCAGCTCCATCGTTTGTCTCTTCCAATATATTATTCATACTCGCGGAAAGATCCGTCGCGGAATTGGCAACGCTAACCGCCGAATTGGCAACCTCTTGAACGTTATCGTCTATTTGCTGCATAACCGATGAAATTTCTTTTATAACACCTGTTATGTTATCGGTTGTCACTTCAACGTTTTGAGAACCGTTTTTAACTTCTTCCAAATTCTCATCCAGCGAATTCATCGAATCTTTTAGGTGTTCCACGTTGTTGTGAATAACCTTTGCGAGATTTTCTATTTTTTCTATGAATTTGTTGAATCCTTGCGATATCTCTCCTATCTCGTCTTTTGATACTATTGGAAGCCTTACCGTCAAGTCCCCACCTTTATCTTTCGATAACTCTTTTACAACTTCAAGCAATCTCTTTATAGGCTGATGAATCGATTTTTCGTATAGGAATATGAAGAGCACGACTATTGCGAAACCAGCTATCATAAGCCAGAATTGAATCATCTTCATGGTCGAAACTTTTATTTCACTGTAATCTTGGTACATTCCAACGGCTTTGTTCATTTCGCTCAAAAGTTGTAAATTGTTGTTGATTATGTAATTAAGGGCATTTCTATCTTTCCCATTGCTTTGAATGATCTTCTGAACAGCTTCTTTGAAAGGGATGAAAAGATCGCTGACCTTTTTCAGTTGATCTTTTATACGCTGAGTTGGCGCGGCGGGGATGACTGCCCATTTCGTCATTCCCAAATCCAAAGCCGCTTTACCCCCGTTTTCCAAACTGTTCAAGGTAGTTTCAAAGAGCGTTTCCGTCTTTTTGAGATCGTCTTCGTACGCGATGGTACCACTTGCCACTATCAAAGCTTCTTTTGACATCTTTTGAGTTAACATCCTTTGTCTTCCTGATAGATTAACCAAGAGCGCATCATCTTTTTGCATGTTTGTCAGTATCACCGTGGAGCCATAAATTACGATCAAAAAGGCCGCGAAAATCACCAACGGTATTACGAGTTTTGCCATAACCGATTTCATACTTGTTTACCCCCTTTTTTCTTTTTGATTTATTTGAATCTTAAAAGTTTTTTAAAATTATACCAAATACCTACCACCAATCAAAAAACGTTCGCACCATCATTTAAGATTTTTAAGATTCTTTAGCAAAGAAAGGGCCAAATAAGTGCTTTGAAAGGTTTCCAATCCATCCGTCGTGTTGTAAAGATATCCCCCACTTTTTTGGTCTTTCAACTTTTCTAAGTTCGACAGGTAAAAGTCCCCATTTATTTCAAGTCCGTAATTTTTTTCCAATTCAAATAGAGCGTTTAAAAGGTTCAAATCCACAGGATTTTTGTTTATAAATTCATAAAACATGTTTGCAACATCTCTAACTTTTTGCATGTCCACATCGTAACCAAAATCATAGGCGAAATTCAGGAGTTGAACGTAATCGTAATAATATGCCATATCTCTTTTGGATTTGTCTATTTTGTTCAATCCCTTAAACAGCCTATCCAAAACGATGTGTATATCTAAGAATGTCTTCTCTCCCTTGTAATTCGTTTCTTGGATAACTTTAAGCACTTGGAAAGCTTTTTCGAAATTGAACGTCGCCAAGTAATAGGCTTCCAGCGAGGGAGAAAGATTCATCTTTTCTGCGAATACCTTTGAAAGGCTGTTGAATTGTTCTTTACTCATAACACCGTATTCTACGTTCATATCCATGGCGTAATTCATGTACTGTGCCAAAACGTTTACCGGATAAGCTGAAGCCGCTGAGACCAAATTTGACACGAAATCTTCCCAATAATTCTTATCGGCTTTCATACCTAAAATGTTTAAAAGTTTGCTAGCCCAGTAAGTGTCTCTTACGGATGAAACTTCACCGATATCGTAGAATCCGCCAAATGGCGCCTTTTCTTTTTCGAAGGTCTTGAATTTTTTCAAATCCGCCATTTGGCCAAATTTTTTACGAAGTTCGTTGTAGAAAAACAGTTGCGAAGGTGTTTCCACATTTTTCGATTTAAGCGTGTCTTTCACAATTTTAGCGTCTATTAGACCCATTTTTAAGAGGGTTAACTCTTCATCGTAATTACCGTTGAGATAAGACATGTTGTTAGCTATGAATTTTTTAACATCCGCTATTTTCACACCTTTTGGGAGACGTATGCCGTTTTTTCCAAATGCGCTTATCACTATCAAACCGGCGTTCGCGTAGAGCTTTCCACCTACGGATTTTTCTATCACGTTTATCGCATCTTTGTAAATCGTGGAGTTTTTTAAATTTTCTCCAAGGAACTTTCCCAACGATAAGCCATCCGCTATCATCTGATAATACGAAGGCGAATCCACGTAATTTTTCAAATTCTCGTTCAAGAACTCGTATATGGCCTTTGGAAATTTGGATTCTATCGGAACACCTTCGGATTTCATGTATTCAAAAAGACATACGGAATAACGCACCCATGTTGGAACTTTGAAATATGAGGAATGCGTTTTAAGCAAATTCAAATAGTCTTCAAAGTACTCCGATGACACGAAGCTTTTGCCTTGTTCGTTAGCCAATTTCTGCATGTAAACCGTTTCAAAGAGATTCCCGTATCTTGAAACAGCTGTTGGCGTATCGATGTATCCACCATCACTCATTTTGTGAAATTGAACGTACGAAACGATATCTCCAAAAGAAAAAACACCGAACACGGTAATTGCGATCAAAAACAGAATGGCGATTCTTTTCAACTTTTTCTCTCCCCTTTCAAATTTTTTCCGCTCGCCAGAGAACTTATACCCATCTTCTCAACGTCTAAAAAGTTGGCTATGGAACAATTTTTACCGATTATCATCTTCGAAGGTATTACAACGCTTTCTCCAATCACCGTTATTCCATGGTTGTAAAGATGAGAAAATTCTTCGTTTTCCTTTTCCTCTCCAACTCCTATTTTACTTCCATCTTTGATGACGGCTCTCTCGCTTATTATCGCGTTCTCTATGTAACAATTTTCACCTATAGTCGTGTTCGTCATCACAACGGAATTCTTTATCACCGCACCTTTTCCCACTTTTACTCCTTGAAAGAGTACACTGGAGTCCACTTCTCCATAAACGATAGAACCTTCACTGACGAGTGATTTTATAACTTTAGATCCTTTTCCAAACAAAGCTGGTGGCATTTCCTCACTATGCGTGTAAAAACGCCAATTCGGATCGTACAAATTCAAAGCCGGCATTGGATGAGTTAGCTCCAGATTAGTTTCCCAAAAGGAATGTATCGTTCCAACATCTCTCCAATACCCTTCAAATTCGTATGCGTACATTCGTGAACCCTGAGAAAGGAGTTTTGGTATCACATTTTTCCCAAAATCGTGTTGAGAGTTCTTATCTTTTTCATCCTCTTCGAGAGCGTGCTTGAGCACTTTCCAATTGAAGAGGTATATTCCCATAGAGACAAGTTGAGATCTAGGATGAACGGGTTTTTCCTCAAAATCGGTTATTCTGAATACGTTATCTGTTATGACTGTCCCAAATCTGCTCGCTTCGGAAAGGGGAACTTTAATGCAAGAAATTGTCACATCCGCGTTTTTCGAAATGTGAAAGTCCACCATCTCGTTGTAATCCATCGAATAGACATGATCGCCGGATAAGATCAAAACGTACTTTGGAGAAAATTTTTCTATGAAATCCATGTTTTGCTGAATGGCATGAGCGGTTCCTTTGTACCATTCACCCTTAGAGGAGGCGGTGTAAGGTGAGAGAATAAATAAACCCCCTTGCTTTCTATCCATATCCCAATCTCTTCCTATGCCCAAATGAACGCTCAATACGCGAGGTTTGTACTGCGTCAAAACGCCAACCGTGTAAATGGAAGAATTCGTACAATTGGATAGGGTGAAGTCGATGATCCTGTATTTTCCTCCAAACGGAACGGCCGGCTTTGCTATATCTTCTGTGAGAATGCCAAGTCTTGTTCCCTGTCCACCGGCCAACACCATGGCAACCAAGTTCAAAATTTCACCCCCTTAGATCAAACGACTTGCCATTTTTCGAATATCAAAGGCTCGTCGTATCCTTTGTAGACACGCTCAGAACGAATCGTGACATTTTTATCCAATATGCAATTCGATATCTTCGCACCTTCTTCAATCACGGAACCTTCCATGACGATACAATCTTGCACCAACGCTCCAGATCTTATTTGAACGTTTCTGAATATCACGCTGTTTTTTACAGTACCCGCTATTATGCTTCCGTCGGCAACGATTGAATTCTCAATGGACCCGGTTGGCGTCACCTTTGGAGGCGCCATATCTTTGAGCTTTGTGAAGATCTTTCCGTTTTCATAAAACAATTCGTTGGAAATGGTGGGATTTAGCATGTCCATGTTTATCTGTTTGTATCCTTCGATGGATTTCTTTACGTTCTTCCAGTACCCAGTGAATTCGTAAGACATGACTCTTAAAACTTTCAGGTTTGCGACGATAATGTCGTTTAAAAGATCGTATCTTTCATTTGGAACGCTCGCGTACAGAAGATCCATGAGTAACTTCTTGTTCATGAAATAAATACCAAGATTTATCTTGTCACCAATCGGCTTTTCTTTTTTTTCCTCTATTTTTATTATTCTTCCCTCTTCATCGCATTCCACAGAACCGTAAAAAGAGGGATTATAACCTTCAAGAGACTTTGTAACAACGGTGATATCCGCCATTGAAATCATGTGATAGTCATAAAGGGAATTGAAGTCCATATTGTAGATATGATCTCCGGAGCCTACAAGTACGTAGTCTTCGCTTCCCCTTTTGAGAATGGTCATGTTTTGAAAGATGGCATCTGCCGTTCCTTTGTACCAATACATGCCATTTTCGTCCGCATACGGCTGTAGGATGTACAAACCCCCATGTTTCCTATCCAAATCCCATTCTCTGCCGGAACCTAAATGATCCATGAGGCTACGTGGATTGTATTGGGTTATAACTCCCACTTTTCTTATTCCAGATCTGACCATGTTTGACAACGTGAAATCGATGGCCCTGTATTTTCCGCCAACGGGCATCGCGGCGGATGCCCGTTTTTTCGTGAGCTTTCCAAGTGCTTTTCCCTTATCACCGGCTAAGATTATTCCAAGCACTTTCAATTGTCATCATCTCCTCTTACATCAAATCGGAGTAAAGAGGAAATTCCTTGCAAAGTTTTTCAACCCTTTTCATCGCGATTTTCTTCGTGTTTTCATCGTCGGGTTTGTGAATTATGGAAGAGATGATATCCGCGATTTCCTCCATCTGCTCTTCTTTCATTCCACGAGTGGTAACGGCTGGAGTTCCCAACCTTATACCGCTTGTTATGAAAGGTGAACGCGTTTCGCGTGGTATCGTGTTCTTGTTAACGGTTATGCCAACCTCTCCAAGCAATCTTTCAACCTTTTTACCACTGAGTCCAGTTTCGGTCAAATCGACCAGCATGAGATGTGTATCCGTTCCACCAGAAACTATTCTTATCTTTCTATCGCTAAGTGCTTGGGCAAGGGCTTTGGCGTTTTTCACTATCTGCGCCTGATAGGTCTTAAACGAATCGCTCATCGCTTCTTTAAAACATACCGCCTTCGCTGCTATTACATGCATAAGTGGTCCACCTTGGATACCGGGAAAGATCGATTTGTCTATCGCTTTGGCAACGTCTTCGTTTTTGGAAAGGATCAATCCTCCACGCGGACCTCGAAGGGTTTTATGGGTAGTTGAAGTGACGACATCCGCATATTCCATTGGATTTGGATGCACTTTTGCCGCTACCAAACCCGCAAAATGAGCCATATCTACCACGAGATACGCGCCAACTTCATCGGCTATCTTTCTAAACCTTTCAAAATCTATTATCCTCGCATAGGCGCTTCCACCCGTCACTATGATCTTGGGTTTGTGTTCCAACGCTAACCTTTCGACTTCATCGTAATCTATGAGTTCGGTTTCTGGGTTCAACCCATAAGGGACGAATTTGTAGAGTTTTCCAGAAAAGTTAACGGGTGATCCGTGAGTTAGGTGCCCTCCCTGAGTTAACGAAAGTCCCATAACGACGCTACCCGACTCCGCGAGGGCAAAATAAGTGGCCATGTTCGCCTGTGAACCAGAATGAGGTTGGACGTTTGCGTAGTTTGCGTCGAAAAGCGCTTTAGCCCTGTCTCTCGCCAAATTCTCGGCTATATCCACCACTTCACATCCACCGTAATATCTTTTGGATGGATAACCTTCCGCGTACTTGTTCGTCAAAACGCTTCCCATCGCTTGCAACACGGCTTTAGACACGAAATTTTCAGAGGCGATGAGTTCTATACCGTTCTGCTGCCTTTTCAACTCTTTGTGAATTACGTCGTATATTTCAGGATCCACGCTTTTTACCTCTTCCCAAAGATCTTTCATTCTATCTCCTCCCTACTTTATCCGATAATGGTTCAATTTATAGAATAAGGTCCTCAAACTTATCCCAAGGGCCTCAGCGGTTTTGGTTCTGTTACCACCATACGATTTAAGCGTGGTCTCTATGAGATGTTTTTCGAAGTTGTTCAAAGCGGTTTTCAACGTTATTCCAGAAGGAACGCGAATGGCGGTAGAAGTTTTTCTTGGCACTTCAAACGCCGGTAAATGAGATATTTTTATGATTTTTTCATCGATTTCCATGTTTATCATCGCACGCGCGATGAAGTTTTCGAGTTCTCTAACGTTCCCGTACCAAGGTAAACTTTTAAGGATCTCAAAGACTTCCTCCGAAACTCCCTTCACAGCTCTACCGTATTCCTGGTTCAACTTTCTTATTATGTGCTTGACCAACGGAGCGAGATCTTCCATTCTTTCTCTCAAGGGAGTTATGACGATCGGAACGACGTTCAAACGATAGTAAAGATCCGGTATAAAGCTTCCATCTTTTATCCTTTCTTCCAAGTCCAAATTGGTCGCCGCTATTATCCTAACGTCGAGTTGCTTCGCTTTCGTACTTCCAAGCCTTGTTATCTCCATTTCCTGAAGAAACCTTAGAAATCTCGACTGAACTTTGACGTCCATTTTTCCAACTTCATCCAAAAAAAGAGTACCACCGTTTGCCTCTTCTAAAAGCCCCCTTTTTCCACCTTTTTTCGCGCCTGTGAAAGCGCCCTCTTCATATCCAAACAACTCCGATTCCAAAATGCCTTCGGGTAACGCGGCGCAATTCACACTCACGAATGGGTTATGAGCTCTATCACTTGCGTTATGTATGGCGTGGGCGAACAACTCTTTACCGGTTCCGGACTCTCCCCTTAAAAGCACGGTTGCCCTTGTTTTCGCGACTTTTTTAGCTTGAAGGATTGCCACTTGCATCGTGTGCGAAACGCCTATTATATCATCAAAAGTGTACCGCGCGCTTAAACGACGTATGGTTCGATTTGCCTCTTCTAATTCACGACTCAACGATATTATTCTTGAAACATCGTGAATAACGGCCACGCTTCCGGAAAATTTTCCATCTATGACCAAAGGAGTGGCATCTATTATGACTTCTTTTCTAAGCGGTCCAACCTTTATGCGGTGTCCGAAAATCGGCTTTTTCAGCTTCGCCACTTTCATATGAACGCTTTCACCTTCGGCTATGTCGACATCCGCCGTTTTTCCTATAACCTCATCTGGTGTGTAGCCGGTTAATTTGGTGTACGCTTTGTTGACCATCTTAACTTTACCATTTTCGTCCGCCACGCTTATGGCATCATCGGTGGATTCTATTATGGTTTCCAACATGAATCTCACGTTTTTGAGATCGGTAACCTCTTCCGCCATGTGTTGAACTTCCGTTATATCCCTGAAAACCGCCACAGCTCCCACGACTTTTCCGTTTTCGTCTTTGAGGGGTATTCTGGATGTGACGATTTTTGCGTTTCCGGCGTCTTGAACTCTATCCAATTCCGGAACGCCTTTTTTTACCACTATGTGAAGTCTGGTATTTGGAATGGTATCTACGACTTTCTTACCAACGTAATTTTGGATGGGAAGATGGAGTATTTCGCACGCCGCGCGATTTATGAAAAGGAGACGTGCCTCTTTATCCACCATGATGACACCTTCTAACATTGAATCCAATATTCGCTTGTAGTATTTACATTTTGAAGTCATGATTTCCTCCGAAACCGTTGTGTATTCCCCATCCCAGCTTCGTGTGAACCAATTTGAAAAAGTTTATATCGCTCGTGCATAAGAAATTCAAATGCTCATCCGAACCGCTTATCTCAAACTCGTGTGGTTCGCTTTTGGCGCATATCTCCTCACCATCACCAATACAGAAGTATTCCTCTTTCTCGCGCGGTTTAACGATCACTTTTACCTTTCTTTCAAAGGAGACTATAACCGGCCACGCGGCGAAAGCGTGTGCCATCATCGGAACTACAGATATCAAAGACAAGTTTGGATCTATCACGGATCCTCCGGCCGACAGGTTGTACGCAGTTGAACCGGTTGGCGTGGAGAAGATCATTCCATCACAGAGCATTTCGCCCATCTTGCTTCCATCCACATGCACGGATATCTGAAGCATATGCGATTTCACGGCCCTTTGGATGACGAAGTCATTGAAGAATTCCATTCTTCTTCCGTTTCCATCGAGCACTTTTAAAAATACCCTCTTTACCACCTTGTAATCGTTCTTATCCAATATTTTGTGAAGCACATCGTCTATCTTGCTGAATTCGTATGGGCTTAAAAAACCAAGATGACCGAAATTTATTCCCACAACGCTCACGTTTTTTCGTATCAAAACTTTGGACGCTTTTAAAACCGTTCCATCTCCTCCCAAAACGAAGGCGATGGTTTGAGCGTCCGCGTCGTTCACGTTTGTTATCTTCAAACCTCTTTTTTCAAGCTTATCCTTTAAAATTTGAAAAGCTTCGACGGTTGTCGGCTTTTTTTCATTTCTGAATATGAGAGCGTTTTTGAACATCATCTCTTCAAGACCACGCTGAGATCGAATAAGGTGTTAACGACAAAAGCCTGAAGGAATATCAATATCAACAAAGCGACAAATGGAGAAAAATCGAACATTCCAATAGGAGGAATGAAACGCCTTATGGGCCTAACCATGGGATCGCATATCTGATCCAGCACCCTTCTGAAGGGATGATAGTACGGCAAGATAAAGCTCAAAATGGAATCTATTATCAAGACCGTTATGGCGAAAACTATTACGGCATTGAGCACAACGGCTATGGCGTACACGAAGTTTGCCAAAACGAACATACATCAATCACTCCTTAGCTCGAAATTTTCAACGTTTATCAAAGACTCACCTATCGCGCTGTATCCCTTAGCTGTAAGAATTCTTCCTCTTGAAGTTCTGGCGACAAATCCTCCCTGCAATAGGTACGGCTCATACACTTCGCTGATGGTCTCGGCCTCCATACCAACCGTCGCGGCCAAAGAATTCAAACCCACGGGGCCTCCCCTGTAATCGTGAGCTATCTTTTTGAGTATCTTTCTATCAGTTTCATCCAAACCGTACTTATCGATGTTCATGGAGTTAAAAGCTTCGTCGACGATCTCGATGGTGATTTCATTTTTAGATTTCACGGTCGCGAAATCCCTTATTCTCTTCAAAAGTCTATTCGCCACGCGTGGAGTTCCGCGAGATCTTCTGGCTATTTCGATCGCGCACGCGTCATCAATTTCGACTCCAAGGATGTTCGCGGTTCTTTTGACTATTTTCTTCAATTCTTCCACTCCATAAAAATCAAGCTCCAACACCATTCCAAACCGATTTCTCAACGGTGGTGTAAGAAGGCCACTTCTCGTTGTCGCTCCAACTAAGGTGAAGGGATTGACGGAAAGCCTTACCGTTCTAGCACCCGGTCCTTTTCCCACCAAAATGTCAAGTTTGAAATCTTCCATGGCCGAATAAAGAACTTCTTCAACGGCGTGTGGAAGCCTGTGAATTTCGTCTATGAAAAGCACATCTCCACTCGCCAAAGAGGTGAGAACGGCAGCGAGATCTCCCTGTCTTTCGATGACGGGACCGCTTGTAGTGTGAAGTCGTCCACCCGTTTCATGAGCTATTATCGTGGCGAGTGTCGTTTTACCCAAGCCCGGAGGCCCAGCCAAGAGAACGTGATCTAACACCTCTCCGCGCATTTTAGCCGCTCTTATGGCCACGCTTAAGCGTTCTTTGACGTTCGTTTGGCCTATGTACTCCTGTAAAGAAAGCGGCCGTATGCTTACGAATCCTTCATCTTCATTTTGTGGTTCTGAAGATAACAACCTACCCATCTATTCACCAGCTCACGGATGAATTCGATATATGGTCCTGGCAAATGGAATCGCTTCCCGTATGTGATCCAATTTGCATATCCAGGCAACGAGTCTTTCAACACCCATGCCAAAACCACTGTGTGGGACACTGCCATATTTTCTTAAATCTATGTACCAGTCGTAAGATTCAACTGGAAGATTGAACTCTCTGATCCTTTCTATTAGAAGATCCGGATCATGAACACGTTGAGAAGCTCCTATTATCTCACCGTACCCTTCTGGAGCCAACATGTCATCGCACAAGACGACGTCTGGATTTTCCGGATTTGGTTGCATGTAAAAGGCTTTTATCTTTCTGGGATAATTGTAAACCATGACCGGTTTATCGAATTCCTCGCTTATTCCCGTCTCCTCGTCGCCGCCTATGTCATCGCCCCATTTTATGTCAAAACCTTTTTTCTGTAGCAGTTTCACGGCTTCATCATAGCTTATCCTTGGAAATGGAGGTTCTATCTTTTCAAGTGGCTTAACATCTCTTTTCAAGGCCACAAGATGATCACCAGCCCTCTGAAGGACTTTTTGGACGACGTACGAAACCAGTTCTTCTTGAAGGGACATGTTATCATCGGAAGTGTAATAGGCCATTTCCGCCTCGTTCATCCAGAATTCCGTTAAATGACGGCGAGTTTTTGATTTCTCTGCTCTAAAAGTTGGTCCAAGATTGAAAACCTTACCCAGAGCCATCGCGGCGGCTTCAAGATAAAGCTGTCCCGTTTGAGCGAGATAAGCTTTTCCCAAATCGAAATACTTCACACTGAAAAGTTCACCCGCAGATTCACCTATGGCTCCCGTCAAAATGGGAGTATCCACTAGAACGAATTTTTTCTCATGGTAAAACTCCCTGAT
The DNA here is from genome assembly GCA_964503355.1 of uncultured Mesoaciditoga sp. Lineage (GTDB taxonomy): Bacteria > Thermotogota > Thermotogae > Mesoaciditogales > Mesoaciditogaceae > Mesoaciditoga. The sequence continues at coordinate 10,818 of CAZCZS010000020.1, read as the reverse complement.
CGATCTTATGATTTCATCCCGAACCCTCAAAATGTGAAATTGCTTTTTAGATCTGAGCCAAAGATGCCTGTTTGTCATCAAAAAATCTATTCCGTGTTCTTTCTTGGAAATGGGATAATCTTCCGTTGGTATTTGAATCACTTCTATATCTTTCACATCCATTTCAAAACCGTAAGGAGATCTCTCATCCTTTCTAACTTTTCCCCTAACGATCACGCTTGATTCTATTCTCAACTTGTCAGCCGTTTCAAAAACGTCTTCATCAACGGATGATTTTTCAACTATGGCTTGGATAAACCCCGTTCCATCTCTCACTTGCAAAAAATGTATCTTACCGCTTGAACGTTTGTTAAACATCCATCCTCTTATTTCGATTTCCTCACCAACATGATCGAATACATCTTCTATGTACACCCATCGAGCCAAGTTATATCACTCCTTCTGTCGTTTTGATTTGATCATTCAAAGTTTCAAAGTTTTGCGGTTAAAAAAGACTTCACTTTCGATTTTACCATAAAAAAAGCCCTGACATCGTCAGGGCTTTTGCAAAACTGATTATTTATCTTCAGAAACTCACACTCGTGGAAGCTTCCACGTACCAATAAGGTGGATTGACAACCGTGTATGCTCCATTTGAGTCTTGGCTTAACGTTCCAAAGAAAGCCGTGTATGTCCACATATGAGCGGCGTACGTGGCTTTTGCGTAGTAACCCGCGTAAGCAGGACCACTCGTTGAACTGGTTACGTAACCTTCGAGTGTCAACGGAGCGTTGGAATAATCAACTTTCGCATTCCACGTTGGGTTGGCAAAGTTCGTGAAGTCTGCCCAGTTAACGTCTCCAGCGAAGCTGACCTTTCCAAATGTGGAAGCAAGGGCAACATCCAAAGTCTTCGTGGTTACGGCAAACGATGGAAGAATGCTTCCCTCGTAGTCAACACTTGGTGTGATGGAAAGTGGTCCAGCGGAGAGTTTAGCACTCGCTTTTACGCCAAATCCAGCGGTTTGCGTGGCGTTGAGAATGTCGTAATCGCCGTTCACCCACGGATTGAGTGTGAAAATACCAAGCGTGGTGTTGTAGGAAAGTTTTCCGCTGAGATCGTTGGCGTTAGTTGGGAATTTGGGTGAATCAGCATTTCCATCGCCATCGCTGTCAACGAAAGCTTCGTACTTCGGCGTGAAAGCGTTGAAATATTTGTATTCAGCCGATACACTCAATTTTCCAAACGTTTTTGCATAACTCACGTCCAAACCAGTTTGAGGCACTGGATCGGCGGCTGTGCTCACAGGAAGCCATGTACCAGTTTCACTGGCCGCTGGAGCAGCCGTTCTCGCAAGATCAGAACCGTAAGCTGCCAAAACCGTTAAATCCGGTATTCCCGTGTATTTGAGTCCGGCAAAATAGTCGTAAAGGGCGTTGTTCATCGCGTCGTAATACAACGCCGCCGTTACGGAATAATTCGAACCCGCGTAGTTCGCCGCGATTTCATCTTTGAAGAACGGTGTCGCGAAAATAGGAGTGCTTGGGCTTGTGGAAGCTCCATCATTCGTCGTATCCAGGTATTGAAGTGTTAATCCGTCAATCTTTTTGTTCGTGTAGGTGAATCCAGCTGCGGCGCCGTTATTCCACATCAAACCACAGAAGCTTCTCTTGTACGCCTCTTCAAACTTTAACTTGCTCATGGCCGATTCGTAAACCAAGCTGTTGAGTGAAAGCGAAGGTGTACCATTCCAATCAAGGTTTAATCCGAGATTGAGAGTCCATGTGGCCGCCGTCGTAAACGCACCTGGGAAATTGTTTGACCAAGCAGCGCTGACGCTCAAATTCGAGCCAAAGCCATGGGTGAGGTCTATTCCTTGGTTTCCGATGACAAAACCAAAGCTGTAAGAACCACTTACCGAAAGAGATGGCGTTAAGGTATAACTCGCCGCCAATGCGCCTATCGCCAAAAGCGACGTAATAGCAACAACAAGAACGAGTTTCTTCATTTTTTTATTCCCCCTTCTTTAATAAGCCTCTCTGTATTCGCCCTTTTAAACAGGGAGGATTTCTACGAAAATACAACGTAAAAAGGTTCTAAAAATTAAGAATCAATAGCTCCAGTAATTCCAAACCCAATAAAGGAAAGTTCCAAAGCCTATCGCGCCTACAGCTATTCCCGCGATACCCGTCAGCATTGCGAGATTCGCTTTGCTGTTGGCGGTGGATATCTCTTGTTCAAGAGCTATTTTCGTGTTTGAAATCTCATTCGAAAGTTGCTCTTTGGTCGTTTTGAGATCGTTTTGGGTAAAACTTATCTCGTTGGAAAGCGAACTTCTGACACTTGAAATAGAGGTGTTCAAAGCCGTGTAATTGTCAGAAACCGTTTTGTTGAGATCTTTAAGCTGACTCTTCAGATCGTTGATGGCCTTCGTGTTGTCCGCAATTGGCTTTGTATCCACGGAAATTTTTTTGTAAATGAACGCCGCCGTTTGGTTGATCTCGGCTTCAAGTTCGCCTTTGAGTTTCATGAGTTCATCGGAATTGCTTGCGTTTTTGAGAGCTTTCACATCTTGTCTAAGAGATGCGATCTCTTTTGCTTGATTCGCGATCATGTTGTTGTTTATATTCGCGAATTTGAGAGCCTTGTCGGCATTGGCAGACGCGGCATCCACTTTGGCCTGCAAATTGGTTTTTATTTCCACCAGCAAAGACTGAAGGGTGCTGATGGAATCCGAATTGTTTGCCACGATCTTCGCAAGATCAGCGCTCTGCTTCACTTCGTCGATGACTACCTTCAGGGAATTGACTTCTTTTTGAAGATTGGCAACTATCGAATCGGTGTTTCCAACCTTCTTGACTACGGAATTGATCACCGTTTGCAAAGCGGTTATATCTTGTGCCTTTGCAAGAAGAGGATCATTCTCAAGGTAATTCAACAACTTGTAGGCTGTTTCTGCGAGTTGATACCTGTTAACGCTCGCTGAACCGTTGAAAAGCCCATTTGAGCCTACCATGATTTTAGCCTTGGTCAGAGCCTCAACGGCCGGTGCGTAGATGCTATTAGCCGGTACATCGGAATAGCTCGCTGCGAATACCAACGAAGCCATCAGTAACACAGCCACAATAGCAACTACCATAAGGCTTTTTCTCATTTATACCATCCTCCTTTTTAAATAGTGGACATCTTTTAATGAGTAACTTCTAATAAGGATGTGAATGCCTCACCCCCTATCTGGTTACTATCCCATCAATTTAGAATTATACCATCACATATTGATGATTTCAAGGGTTAAGAGATCTTAACCTTGTAGAATTTCAACTTTCCCACTCTTAAAATTTCTCCGCCTTTGAAATTGGTCACGAAAAACGGATCTTTAACCGGCGTGTTATTTATCTTCACACCGCCTTGTTTTATAAGTCTTTTAGCTTCGCTCGCCGACGAAGTGGCGCCTATCTCTTTCAAAAATTGTGAAAGTTTTATGCCGTTCTTTCCTTCGATTTCTTTGATCTCTTTTGGAGTCTCTTTTTTTGAAAAAGTGGAGACGAAGTAGTTTTCAGCTTTCTTTGCCTCTTCTTCATCGTACAGCCATTTCGTTATCTCAAAGGCCAGCTTTTTCTTGAAATCCATAGGATGCAATTTTTCATCTTTGACATCTTTTTCCGCTTTTTCAACGTCCAAATCCGTTAACAGTCTGGCGTATTTGAACATGAGGGTATCTGGAATGGACATTATCTTTCCATATATATCTTGAGGTGTGTCATTTATGGCCACGTAGTTGTTGTAGCTTTTCGACATCTTCAAAGTACCGTCCGTTCCTTCTATCAAAGGCATCGTCATGACTATTTGGGGTTTTTGTCCGAACTCTTCTTGATATTTTCTTCCAACAAGCAAGTTGAATTTCTGATCTGTTCCTCCCATTTCAACATCCGCTTTAACCGCAACGGAGTCGTAAGCTTGAGCGATGGGATACAAAAATTCCGCTATGCTTATCGGTTCACCACTTTGATAGCGTTTTTCAAAATCGTCTCTTTCGAGCATTCTGGCAACCGTGTATTTCGCGGCCAGTCTTATAACATCTTCAAAATTCAACGGCTCCAACCATTCGGAATTAAAGCGCAGCTCCGTTTTCGATCTGTCCAAAATTTTGAAGGCTTGCTGTTGATAAGAAATCGCGTTTTCTTTTGCCTGTTCAGCAGAAAGCATGGGGCGCGTTTTTGAACGACCTGACGGGTCTCCTATTCTGGCCGTGAAATCCCCTATTATCAGGACGACAATATGCCCTAAATCTTGAAATTCCCTCAGCTTTCTGAGAACCACCGCGTGGCCCAGATGAAGATCGGGACGCGACGGATCCACGCCTAATTTCACCCGTAAAGGTTTTCCGCTTTTGAGGCGTTCCAACAGCTCCTTTTCGCTTATGAGCTCTTCAACGTTTCTTTTCAATATCTTCAATTGTTCTTCAGCGCTTAACATACTTCCCCCTTACTCAATGTGGAAGGTTTATAAGGTATGCGACGATAATACTTAAAACCATGAAAGTTATGGCCAAGGTGAGTGTGACCTTTCCAAGTGTATCAAGACCTTTTTCTCTTCCAAAAACCGTGTAAAGAGATCCGGAACCAAAGGCACCACCCAGTCCGGCATGCTTTGACATCTGCATCATAACGCTCCATATAAGTCCCACGGACACGGCTATGTAGATGGCTATAACTATGAGTAACATGATTCCCAATTTCGTTTCCTCCCTTCCCAATAGATCTTCGATTTGTCGATATTATATCAAAAAAGCTTCCAATTACTTTAACATCTAAGAATAAAATTTAGAAAGGCCCATAACGATCCTAAGGAATGTTCAGTTGACACGTTATCAAATCAACGTGCGTTGGGATGCGTTTATCGCTTACAATTTGAGATACAATTGTCGATCTTTCCTTTGAGTTCTGACACGGCTTCGCGCATTGATGAGACGAATTCTTCATCTTTTATGGATTTGAGATTTATCTCCACATTTGCCAACGCGCATGCAAAAGCAGCTTCCAAAAGCGCCACGGCACTTTCAGCGTCGCTATGAGCATTTTTGTTTCCGAACTTGGCTACCGACTCTGCGAGGGGACAGAGCTTTGAAATCTCCCTCGCCAATTCGTAAGGCACTTCACAAGCTTTCTTCAAACTCTCTTGCAGCTTGATCTTTCGCTCTTCCTTTTCTTCGGGTGTGTTTTTTGGAAGTTTTAAGGCTTTCATAACCTCATCGAATGCCTTTATATCATCGTCGGCGCTTTCCAAGAGTTTATTTCTTCTGTAATCCGCTTCGGCAACCACCCTCTCCATTTCAGCTTCGTAGTCTTCATAACCTTTTTTTCCAAGTGTGAGATTGGCCACCATCTGTATAAGGGCAGCACCAAGTGCCGCGACGGTCGCTCCCACCGCTCCACCACCTGGGGTTGGCGATTTAGACGCCACTTCATCCACGAACTGTTTGACCGTCATTTCCGATATCTTCATGAATTCACCACCTCTTTTTGAGGAATGATCTTTCATTTCGTCACTATATCCACAGAATGGGAAGCTCCTATTCTCGTTGCGCCAGCACGGAACATTTCCAGCGCATCTTCAAACGAATGAATCCCTCCTGACGCTTTTACCTCCATTTCTTCTCCAACCACGAATTTCATAAGCGCCACATCCTCTGCTTTGGCTCCACCTTTTGAATAACCGGTTGAAGTTTTAACGAAATTAGCTCCTGCTTCTTTCGCTATAACACAAGCCGCCACTTTTTGCTCGAAATTCAAAAGTGCGGTTTCTATTATAACCTTTACGATTTTGCCGTTTGCGCTTGAAACAACGGCTTTTATATCTTCAAAGACATCTTCATATCTTTCTTCTTTTAAAGCTCCGATGTTCATAACCATGTCTATTTCATCCGCTCCGTGCTCTATAACCCATCTCGTTTCCGCGGCTTTTACAGAAGGTGAAGTGGCGCCGAATGGAAAAGCGACTACACTTGCAATTTTGATCGAAGAACCGGCAAGCTTTTTCGAAGCCAGTGGAACGTTCACCGGATTTACACAGACGGAATGAAATGAGTATTTCACAGCCTCTATACATAACTGTTCTATTTGGGAATTCGTAGCGTCTGGAGCAAGTAAAGTGTGATCGATCATAGAGGCTATTTCTTCACGCGTTGCGACTTTGCTCGAGGGCGTAAAGATGAAACCTTTAGTCCTTATTATCTCGTTGTTTATCTTTTCCGTCAAATCCATACTCGTTCACTCCCTTGCATCAAATACGTTAAAGTCCAAGTTCCTCATGAATTTCTTTCATGGCCTTAAGGGATATATCGTAGAATTCTTCCAAGCTCAATCCAAGTTCAGAAGAAGATGCCATCTGTTCACGACTAGCCCCTTTTGCAAAAGATTTTTCTTTGAATCTCTTAAGTAGGAATTTCACATCCACTATTTCCAATTTCTTTTCGGGCCTAATCAAAGCGGCCGCAACTATGAAACCGGTTGTCGGATCGGCGGCGTAAATGGCCTTTTCTATCTTTTTCTCGCGCGTTTTTTTACCGCAATGTGCCAGTATCGCATCGTAAACGTCTTGCGGGAGATCGTACTTTTTCAAGAGTTCCACGCTCACCAATCCATGTTCTTCGGGTTTTTCCTTGGTTTCCGGATAATCGTAATCGTGAAGAATACCGGCGATTTCCCACATGGATTCATCCTCATTTAACCTTTTTGCCAAAGCTTTCATCACGGCTCCCGTGGCTATCATATGGTTCACAAGATTCCGGGAAGAAACGTGTTCTCTCACGATTTTTATGGCTTCATCTCTCGTCATTTTTCAAAATCACCTCTTTATTTTAAGACACGTTTGAAGAACGCGCAACGCTTATACCCTTACAGCTTCTGTAGCCGAAAAACGCTCTCACAACGTGATATCTTCTTATCTTCATTCCAAAATTCATCCTTGATGGTGAATATCCTCTCACTTTCGCGACTTCGAACATCAATTTTCTCAAAGATGAATAGTAATCCTCACCAAGCTTCAAAGGTGAGACTTTCAACAGTGCTGAACTTTCCTCGGCCAAACCAAAAGATTTAACCACATCGCTGGAAATTGAAAGGTAAAAAAACGCATGAGGATCTATCTTGTTTATCTCCTTTATCATGGCGTTAAAGCCATCAGGTTCATCCAAAGAGTAATGGCATAGCGCTTCAAAATAAAGAAAATTCGGATCTTTTATCTTCGGCAAGGCGAGCAATGCTTTCGAATATTCACCTTTCATGTAAAGTGCAAGAGATTTCACGTATCTTTCCATGTAACAGTATGAATTTGTGATTTCTTCGTTTACGTTGGCACCATTTTTAACACTTACAAGCTTGCAAAACGCATTTCCACAAGGATTGTACGTTCTAGCACATATCCTCTCCATAAGGATTTCTCTTGGAAAAGGATTTTTAGGCACGAAAAGCATTCCAACATCCAACAGGTATTTTCTGGACGAAATCCTTGGAAATTTCACATCATCGTTTCCCTTGAAAACTTCCCAAATGAAGCTGGCCATTTTGTCTTTGCTCATTGAGATGTACGTTTTAAAAGCATCTTCCCAGCGTTCATCTTCCAAAAAAAAGAGCACATGGGCAAGTGCCAAATAACTCAAAGGTGAAGCCGAATGATCGCTTTTAAGCTTTATGGCAGTTTCTAAAGCTCTTTTCACATCGCCTTTGCTCATCAACGTGATGAAGAGATTGTACATGGATCTTTCATCATTTCTTTCTTTCAATGAGTCCACAAGAACATCGTATTTTTCTTTCAAATACAAGATGAAATCCTCTTTACTTTTGAAATCGTGACTCTCCATCATCGCCGCGATCTTTTCATCACTCACATCGAAATCCGACAAATCGTACAGATCGCTAAAAGTTGATAATTTCGTGAAATCCAAATTGTAAGAAGAAGCTCGGATTGAAAGAGGAGTATGATTAGTTACGCTTTCTTTTTTTTTCAATCCGAGATCTTTTTCTATTTGCTTTTTCAATTCCAAAGCTGCTTTTAGTTTTTCATCTTCTTCCTTCATGGTGGCATCAAGTTCCAATCTTTAATCTTTTATGTAAGGAATGCCGTCAGCGCTAGGTGCTCTACTCTTTCCAACGAACCCACCAACCACTATCAAGGTGAGAATGTAAGGGATCATTCCAAAAAGGTATTGGGTATTCGTTGCCAAGTGGAGCACTCCCTGACTTTGAAGTTGGTCGTTAAAAGCCGAAGCTGCTCCAAACAAGATGGCAGCCCACATGGCTCCAGTTGGACTCCAATTACCTATTATCATGGCTGCCAAGGCTATAAATCCACGACCATTGGACATGTTTTCAGTGAATTGTCCAAGTTCGCCTATACTTAAAAAGGCACCGCCCAACGCAGCGAAGACACCACTCATCAAGACACCAAAATACCTGATGTTGTAAACGTTAACACCCAACGTATCCGCGGCTTCCGGATTGTTACCAACAGATCTCATTCTCAAACCAAGTTTCGTTTTGTATATCAAATACCAACTGAATATGACAGAAGCAAAAGCTATGTAAACAAGGGGAGAAAGGGAACCAACTATTTTTCCAAAGAAAGGTACCTTTTCGAACGAACCGAGATTTATGAGAGGTATCGATCTCACCAGATCGGTGGAACCCGGTTTACCAAATAATTCAACCAAAGAAAATCCCGTAATTCCCTGAGCGAGTAATATTATGGCCGTACCACTTATGATTTGATCTCCAGCATATCTTATGGAAGCCCAAGCGTGCAAAGCGGCCATTGAAACTCCTAAAAGCAAAGCTAAGGCTAATCCATACCAAGGATTTCCGGTAAAATAACTTCCAACAACGCCGCCAAAAGCACCCATGAGCATTATTCCTTCCAAGGCGATGTTAACCACACCGGTTGTTTCACTGTAAACTCCTCCAAGGGCGGCGAAGATGAGAGGAGTGGACTGGTTAAGCGTGGAACGATAAAAAATAGGATTTATGAAAACATTTATGATGGCTTGAACCCAAGCGTTCATGCTTCTTCAACTCCTTTGTTTTTCCAAAACATAAACGTCTTTACCAACCTGTTGGCTGCGACCAAAAAGATGATAATACCCTGAATTATTATGACTATATTCTTCGAAACGCCGGCTATCTGCATCTGATTTGAACCGGCTCTTATAGAAGAAATCAGAAAAGCGGCAAAAGCTATTCCTATGGGATCGTTTTGTCCTATCAACGCTATGGTGATACCATCAAATCCCATGCTACCTCCCAAAGAGCCGAGATACCTGTAATAAACACCCATAACCTGCATCGTTCCTGCGAGACCAGCCAAAGCTCCGCTTATCGCCATGGCCAAAACGGTGTTTTTTGCTATGCTTATACCTCCGTACTCTGCGGCGTAAGGATTGAATCCAACAGCCTTAACTTCGTAACCCGTTTTCGTTTTTTCTATTATTATGTAAACGATCACCACTGCCGCTAAGGCTACGAATATACCCGCGCTTAGCCATGTTGCACCCGTTGTTACCAAATTTGGAAACCTCGCGGAATAAGCTATCTCCGGAGATTTTGGAACTCCCCCCGGTGCTTGAAAAGGTCCGTTAACAACGTAATTTGCGATGAAAACGGCTATGTAATTGAGCATTATCGTGGTGATAACTTCATGAGCTCCTCGGGCAACTTTAAGCCATCCTGCTATGGCGGCCCACAAAGCTCCTCCAACCATTCCAACGACCAACATCAAAGGAATCGAAAGATAAAAAGGAAACGTCGCCATTTGAGAACCAACGTACGTAGCGAGCAACGCACCAATTATAAGCTGACCGTTGGCACCGATGTTGAAAAGACCAGCTCTGAATCCAAATCCCACCGCGAGACCGGTCAATATCAAAGGAGTGGCTTTCATTATGTTGTTTATAAGGGCTCCTTCAGTTCCGAAAGCACCGTAAAGAAGGGCACCGTAAGCAACCAACGGATTCTTTCCGATCATAATCATGACGATCGCCGCTATGAAAAGAGAAACCACAACGGCTATAATGGGAACTATTATCTTGTCATTCATGTAGAATTTCTTTAATTTCGACATCTTCAAACCTCCTGCGTTTCTTGAGCACGAAGATCCTCAAGTCTATGACCTGCCATCATCAAACCCACTTCCTCGGTTGAGGTTGTTTCTGGCGTTACTTCACCCATTATTTCACCTTCGTACATCACCAAAATTCGATCGCTTAAAGAGAATATCTCTTCCAATTCCATTGAAATCAACAGAACTCCAACTCCCTTATCTCTCATAGATATGATAGTCTTGTGAATGAACTCTATGGCTCCTATATCCAATCCGCGAGTTGGCTGGGAGACAACCAAAAAATCCGGATTGAACGCAATTTCTCTTGCTATTATGACCTTTTGTTGATTTCCTCCGCTTAAATTCGCCCCATAAAGATTTATCATAGGTGGCCTGACATCGAATTCTTTAACCAATTCCTCAGAAAATTTTTTAATCTCCGGGATCTTCAAAAATGCCCCGTCGCAAAACTTCGGATCATCGTGCTTACCAAGAATGAAATTGTAATAAATCGGGAAAGCGGTTATCATTCCCCTTTTCAACCTGTCTTCCGGCACATGACCCATTCCCATGTCACGTCTCTTTTTTGGTGAAAAATTGGTTATATCTACCCCTTTAAAGATAACCTTTCCATCTTCCACCTTTCTTAAACCGGTTATGGCTTCCACCAATTCCGATTGACCATTTCCGGCCACACCGGCTATTCCGACTATTTCTCCTTTTCTCACAGATAAAGAAACGCCGTTG
>CAZCZS010000019.1:0-24317 GCA_964503355.1 uncultured Mesoaciditoga sp. | reverse complement strand
TGAGTTTGAAAGCGAATCCAGTTCAAGTTCAAAAAGGAGATGTTAACGAAATTACGAAAGTACTTTTAAGCTTGAGAGAAATGGGACTTAAGAGAGTTCACTTTCACACGTTGGGATTTTACCTTCTTGGATTTGATGAGGATTTTTACGATGTTGGAGAAGAAAAAAACGCCCTCGCTTTCGCCGCTTTAGCAGCGGCTCAAAGGGCGAGAGATGGTCATTTGAACACGGAAAGAATAAAAGAAATACTTCGCATTCCCACATCGAATTTGGATTATCGTGAATGGAAAAGCGATAAAACTCATTTCATACTTTTGCCAACAAAAGTGATAAAAAATCAAAAAATATCGGTTGGACTCGGAGACACCATTTCTTCACTTGGCTTTGCGCTGGGATGAGAAAAGATGGAAAAAGTGAGATTCGGCTTAATAGGAACAGGTAACGCTGGAGAAATTCACGCAAAGAGCTTGACGGAAATGAAGAATGCCCTTCTTATGGGTGTGGCGGGCAGAAATTCACAAAAAACGTTTAACTTCGCAAAGAAATTTCATTGCCAAGCCTTTTCAAGTGTCGACGAACTACTGTCAAGTGATATAGACGCCGTTTGCATCACAACACCAAGTGGAACACACGCCGAATTCGGCGTAAAAGCGGCTCAAGCCGGAAAACACGTTATGGTCGAAAAGCCAATAGATGTCAACCTCAAAAAAGCCGATGAACTTATAAAAGCATGTGAAAAACAAAAGGTCAAGCTCGGTGTTATTTCTCAAAGGCGATTTTCACAAGGTGTTAAAATGATCATGAACGTCATCCAAAAGGGGGAGATGGGAGAAATAGGCTTTGCCGGCGCACAGGTAAAATGGTATCGTTCTCAAACGTACTACGACAGTGCGGATTGGAGAGGAAGATGGGACACGGACGGTGGAGGGGCTCTTATGAATCAGTCCATTCATTACGTCGATCTTCTTCGCTACTTCGTTGGTCCCATAGATGAAGTTTTCGCATACTGTAAAACGATGTCCCATAAAATAGAGGTGGAGGATGTGGCGGTAGGTTCTTTGAAGTTCAAAAACGGTGCGATTGGACTTGTAGAAGCCACAACGGCGGCTTACCCTGGTTTTTTCTCGAGAATTGACGTGTATGGAAAATACGGCAGTACGGCTTTGGTAGACGATGAATTGGAATACATTTACTCTGTGAAAGGAAAGAATTTCCATAGAGCGCGAAAAAGGGACGAAAAATCGAAAACCGTTTCAAGTCCGCATGTATCTTATGAACTTCACAAAAAGCAACTTGAGAATTTCGTGGACGCGATATTACAAGATGAGGAACCATTGATAAATGGAAAAGAGGGAAGAAACACCTTAGCGGTCGTTGTGAGTATGTACGAATCTTGCAAGATAGGGAAAAGTGTAAAAGTTGAGACGTTGTAGAAACACAAAGGGAAAAGCAAGGGGTGAGAAGAATGAACTTTGAAGAGCTTGAAATTTTAAAAGATGTCACAGGTCAGCTTATAGATTTCACACTGAATTTGCGTCAAAGTGGTCATCCGGGAGGTTCACGGTCGAAAATGCACATACTATGGGGAGCTCTCCTTTCAAAGAAAATGCGTTACGACATACGTCATCCGGAGAATCCTCTTGGAGACAGGTTTATACTAAGCGCCGGACATACGGTTCCACTCATCTACGCCGTTTTGGCGATCATAGCTGAAACGTTTAAAAAACGTTTCGAAGAGACAAAAGATGAAAGATTCAAAATAGATCCTTCTCGAATTGTACTGTTGGACGATCTCTTAAAATTCAGGCATAGAGGCGGTCTTTCGGGTCATGCGGAATTCAGCGGGAAAACCCTCTTTTTGAAATTCAACACCGGTCCATCGGGGCACGGCTTACCCGCTTCGGTAGGTGAAGCGTTCGCTTTGAAAAGAGCTGGATTGAGTGATGTTAAAGTGTGGGCGATAGAAGGCGAGGGTGGTCTTACACCCGGCGCATCGCATGAGTCAAAAAATTCAGCGTGGGGACTTGGACTTGACAACCTTTATTGGCTCATCGATTGGAACAATTACGGTATAGACGATAGGCCAACGAATTCGGTGATATACGGTGATCCAGACATTTGGTTCAAATCTTATGGCTGGAACGTCGTCGGGTGTGAAGATGGGCATAACTGGGGAGCCGTCCTAAGTACCTTTGAAAAGTTGGAAACGTCCAAGAAGAAAAACATTCCAAACGTTGCATGGTTCAAAACGCGTAAAGGATATGGATACGGTATATACGATAACAAATCCCACGGTACCCCTCATAAGGCGAACTCCGATATCTTTTGGAAAACCAGAGAAGAGTTCATGAAAAAGTACAACGTTGATTTTTCAGGATTCGGAAAAGCCGCACCCGAAGGCCAAGAATTCGTGAATCAAACCATGGAAAATTTGAGAAAGATCGTCAACGTCGTTTTGAAGAACGAAGAACTTTTGACGCATTTGAGTGATGAGCTGATCGAAATCGCTGAAAGTGTACCAAAGAGAAAGGTTACATTGAACGCTGAGATATTCAAGGATCGAGATCTTTTCGATTATGAAAAATATCCAAAGGAGCTTTTCTTTGAGGCGGGGACAAATGTTGCGAACAGAGCTGCTCTCAAAAGATGGGGAGCATGGATAAATGCGGAAAGTAAAAGGAAATACGATCGTCCGCTTTTTTTGGCAGCGTCTGCCGATCTGGCGAAATCCACCAACATCTCGGGATTCGCTGAGTCATTCGGAGAGTTTGAAGGATACGGTTGGTACAACAAGGAAAAAAATCCCGATGGCGTGCTGCTTCCCCAAGAGATCACGGAATTCACAAACGCTGGAATTTCAGCAGGTGTGGCATCGATTAACCTTTCAAATGAACCATTTGAATCGTTCAACGGCTTTTACATGGCCACTTCCACCTACGGTGCCTTTTCTTACTTAAAATACGGTGAATATAGACTTTTCTCCCAAATGGCGCAAGATTGCCCCTTAAAACTTGGAAAAATTCTCTGGATAGCCGGACATTCTGGACCTGAAACGGCAGACGATTCCAGAACTCACTTCGGCATATTTTCTCCGATAGTTACCCAGCTTTTTCCAAAAGGACACATCATAAACCTTTATCCATGGGAGGCAAATGAAGTGGCAGTGCTGTTGGCGGCGGCTTTTTCAACGAATGTTCCAATAATCGCCTTGCACCTCACCCGTCCTCCAATAGAAGTGCCAGACAGGAAAAAACTTAAAATTCCGTCTCACTTTGAAGCCGCGAAAGGGGCATACATCTTAAGAGATTTCAAAGAGGGAAAAAAGGACGGAACGATATTGGTTAGAGGAACGATCTCCACTTACAATTTGCTTCAAGTTATAGACGAAATAGATAGAAGGTACAATCTCAAGATAGTTTCCATTCCGTCGAAAGAGCTTTTCGATGTACAAAGCGAAGAGTACAAGAACAAGGTTCTACCTTGGGAAGATTGGAAAAACTCCATGATCATCACGAATGAGTCTTTAAAAGCCGTCGAAGAATGGTTGGCGACGAAGGAAAATGCTCGTTATTGCCTTTCATCAGATTGGGATGACAAATGGAGAACGGGAGGAACGTTGCAAGAGGTTATTCAAGAGGCCCATCTCGATGCCGAGCACATTCTTGAAGGGGTGGAAAAATTCGTCAACAGGCACACATCACGTGAGTAGTAAAACGGTAAGTGTTGAAAAATTCGCGATATTACCGATACAGGGTAAGTGAAGGTGAGTTAGATAACATAAAAAAGGGAGTGCCTTCCTGGCACTCCTAAAACATAATTTATCTTAATGGAGGGATAAATCTCATTTGTACAAGGTGTAAAAAACGAGATCTTTATCACGGAACGGATTGTAATTTGCCGGATAAAGCCCTTTCAACCAACTTCTGTACACCAGCTGTCGAGATGGTTGGATAAGCCAAATCATTATGGCCTGTTGGTAAGTTTTCATACCTATTTCTTTGTATATTTTTTCGGCTTCCTTAGTGCTTGATGCTGAAACAGCTGCGTTTATAAGGGGATCAAATTCACGTCGGGCCAATTCACGGAATTTCTCACCAAGCGCGAGTCCGTAAACTCCATGAGAAGAAAGATAACCGTATACGCGATCGTAAGAACTGGTTCCAAACCAATCCAACGCTATCAACGGTATCTTGTTACTAAGAAAGGAGTCAACAAGAGAGGCCCAGAGCATTGGAACGGGTATTACTTTGAATTTGGGATTCACGCGTCTGGCATAGTCTTTCAATATTTCACAAGCTTGTTTCATGGTAGGATCTGTCGAATTGTAAATTATCGCAACTTTAAATCCCTTTTCCCACACTTTACCACCGTAAGCCTTTTTGAAATACTCGGCGGCCTTTTCAAGATCTTGATGATACATCGGCATTTTTGGATCGTAACCCAACAATCCTTTGGAAATAGGACTGTTTGGCTCTATGCCGAGACCATTCCAAACTTCTTTTATATAGATTTTGTGAGGAAAAAGATATTCGAAACCTTTTCTTATATTCAAATTGGAAAAGAAATCTGGTGGTATGCCATCGCCATCGAGTTTGCCAGAATATATGTACTTGCTATGCGGTTCGACACTGAAAGCAAATGAAATTTGATACTCTGCGAGTTCGGGTATGTTCTTTGATACAACCACACCTTTGATATGTTTAACTTGGCCGATAAATTGAGGAGGAACGGAAATTATATCCGCATTCCCACGAATCAAATCCAGCTTTCTCGTTGTGAATTCCGGCACCGTTTTTATGATGGCGTATTTTATCTTCGCAGGTTTTCCCCAATAGCCGTCGAATCTTTTCATGATGACTTCTCTTCCCTTTACCCACTTATAAACTTCAAATGGCCCCGTTCCGTTGGTAATCGAATAAAGGGGATCTTTCTGACGAGTCGGATTGTAATATCGCCACCAAGTGTCGGCTGTACCAGGCCATGCTCCATGGGCTATTGCCCACTTTTTATCCACTATCATGGCAACCGAATCTATTATGGAATTGAAGAACGGTGAGTAAGGATGAGGCAGATGAATTATCACGTCGTTTCCCTTTATTTCAAAATCTTTTGCCAAAAGTTCGAACGTTTTTATAAGGGCTTGTTTACAACTTTCATCTTTAGGTGTCCTTGTATCACTCGCGAAGAGATCATCCCATTTCTTACCGGCGAATTTCTCCGCCCACTGGGTGATGTTGCTAACGTAAGAACCATTTATCTTTGGAAACATCGGTTCAGTCAATTCGTGAGAATTGCCGCCGGCCATGCCAACGATAACGTCTCTCTCAAGCGAATACACAACATCTTGCGGAGTCAGCAAATCACCATTTTGAAAGTGCACTCCCCGCCTTATATGAAAGATGTACGTTTTGCCACCATCTCGAATTGTTCCATCGGATATCGAAGGAACGTTTGTAGAGAGTACAGGTGTGTACTTCGTTAAAGACGTGCCAGCTGGTTCGATAAGAGTTTCATACACGTTGCTGAGCACTTCAAAGGAAGCCGTATCTATCACCATAACCGGATCCAACGTTTCAACAGCTCGATCTTGTTCATAGACGACGGTTTCCGGATTTGGAACGGCGGAAAACGCAAAAATGGCAAAGTTGACCATCATCAAAGTGAAAAGAAAGATTTCAAAGAAGTCACTTTTTTTCATAAAACACACCCCCTATAAAATCAAATGAATTTGTAAATTTTTCCGGCTTTCATGACGAATTTCACGTCTTTCAAAAGGCTTACATTTTCAAGTGGATTTCCTTCAACGGCGATGATGTCCGCCTCTTTTTCAGCTTCGAGAGTACCGATCATGTGATCCATTCCCAACAGTTCCGCACCTCCTTTGGTGGCCGCTACTATGGCATCCACAGGTTTCATGCCAGCTTTTACCATCAACTCCAACTCTTGGGCGTTTTCTCCATGTCTGTTAAATGGCGTGGCAGCATCTGTGCCCATGGCGATTTTCACTCCAGCTTCGTACGCTTTTTTGAAACTCTCAAGATGACGTTCCATTATCTTTTCCACTTTTTTAACCGCATATTCAGGAATTCCCGCTTCTTTTCCATTTTTTTTGATGTTAAACACCGCAGAAAGAGTTGGAACCAGAAACACCCCCTTTTCTTTCATCATTTGTATCGATTCCTCATCCAAGAATATGCCGTGTTCTATCGAATCGATACCAGCTTTTATGGCATTTTTGATGCCTTGTGTTCCCTGAGCATGGGCTGCGGACTTCTTACCGGCTTTATGTGCTTCCATCACAGCCACTCTCATTTCTTCTTCACTGAGTTGAGCAGAACCGGGTTCGTCTCCTTGCGACATAACTCCGCCTGTTGCCATCAGTTTTGATGAAATCGGCTCCCATTTTTATCTGATAGCGGGCGGCTTTTCTCATCTCATCAATTCCATCTGCTATAACACCAAAACCCGAAGAACTCACTTCTGGAGCCAACCACATATCTCCATGACCACCGGTCATGGAAATCGCTTGGCCGGCAACTTTCATGCGCGGTCCTTCAACAGTTCCGTCTTCTATAGCTCTTTTCAACGCGACATCGATATATCCTCTATCCCCCAAAGAACGCACGGTCGTGAATCCCGCTAAAAGATCTTTTCTCGCATTCACGTAAGCTTTCAACGCCGTGGTGGGAAGCAGCTCTTTTAACATCGCAATTTCTATGTTTGGTTCTCCATTCCACCCTAAATGAAGATGCGTATCTATCAAGCCAGGAAGTATGGTATAACCCTTCAAATCCAAAAATTCCGCGTTTGACAAGTTCACATCTCCACTTTTTATTTCTTTTATCTTTGTACCTTCGATCAGCACGCTCTTGTTCTCCAAAAGATTTCCTTCACCATCTACAAGATTCAAATTCTTAAGAATCAACATTCTCTTTTCCCCCTTTCAATTCTTTTGCTCCTAATTTAATAAAAAAGGCCACATCTTTTTGATGTGGCCGGTGGATTAGCGTTTCGTTCAAGGCATGTGTTAAACACCCGCTAATCCACCAGCGGTCAAGATAAATACCATGTAAATAGATTTCAGTTCATTTTTGAATAAAAAGTTCGCCTCGTTCATCTCGTTCATTTTTTACCTCGCCATGAAAGTTTTACGGTTATGATATCACTTTTTTCAAATCGTATCAAGTAACAATATGGTTTCAAAAATATGTAATTAAAATATTTATGAAACAAATACTTTTCTCCATTCCAAGTAGACACTATCACTGGTATAATTGAAAGCAAAAAAGGAGGACAGAAAAGTGCTGGAAGGCAAACTTGTAAGACTTAGAGAGTACCATAAAGATGACATCCCAACGCTTTGGAAATTCGTAAACGACGTTGAAATAAGAAAAAATTTGATTTCCGGAATTCCGTATCCCTGGAGATTTGAAGAAGAGGAAAAATGGTATGAAGAACAAAGTGCGAAGGGAGATCTCTACAATTTCGCAATCGAAAGAAAAGAAGATGAAAAATACATAGGTGGTTGCGGTATAACCAAAGTCGATTGGAAAAACAGCGTTGCCACAGTGGGGATATTTTTGGGGAAAAAATATCTCTCGCAAGGGTACGGAAGTGATGCGATGAGGGTTTTGGTGAAATTCATATTCGATCAAATGAACATCCACAAAGTGATACTTCACGCTTTTTCCTTTAACAAAAGGGCCATTCGTTCCTACGAAAAAGTTGGTTTTAAGGTGGAGGGAAACTTAAGGAAACAGATATTTCGAGATGGGAAATACCACGATGAGGTGATCATGGGATTGCTGAAAGGTGAATTGCTACCTTGAAAAAACCATTTCACCGTTTTTGTAAGTGGCGATGACTTTTGACGTTTCAAATTCAATCGGTTCTGAAAGCACGACAAAATCAGCTTTCATTCCTTCCGCGAAAAGGCCTTTTCGTTCTTCAGAAAACTCCTGATAAGCTCCTTGCAACGTGTAAGCTTTTAGGCTTTCTTCAACGCTTATGCCCATTCTTTTTGCGGCCCTTATTCCGGCAAGTGGATCGGGAATTTCCACCGGTGAATCCGACGAAAAGGCGGTGGGAATTCCCAAATCTATCATTTCTTTGAATCTGTAAGAAAATCTTGATCTATCTCCCAACCTTTCAATTGCCATCTTTTCATCTGAAAGAAAGAACTGCGGTTGAACATCAACACAGAGTTTTTCTTCTTTTATCTCGTGTAATTGCCCTTCATCGGAAATTTGAACGTGTACCAATCGATGCCTCAAAGCTGGATCGGTATTCTCGAAAACCCTTAAAGCCATATCCAACGCCCCATCTCCAATAACGTGCGCCACAACTTGAACTCCATTTTCATCGGCTCTTTTAACTATTTTCGTGAATTCATCCATGGAAAAGTTCAAAACTCCGCGTGTTTGGGCATCGGCATAAGGTTTTCTTAAATAAGCGGTGTGACCTCCAAGCGATCCATCCAGAAGAACTTTTATGGAATTCAACGGCTTTCCCATTTCGATGAATTCGTTCAACTCATCTAAGGAATGAATATGATAATGTTCATAAACGTCCATTTTAACCTGCTTAAGGGCATTTTTCACGCTCTCAAAGCGAAGCGAATACATGTCGTCCGAATGAACGCTTGTAACTCCATATTTGAAAAATTCTTTTTCACCGGCTTTCACGGCTTTCAACAATTCTTCTTCATCTTCTTTCAACGCGTTCAGAGCCTTCGTTAGAAGATTCTCCCTTAATATTCCATCTTGAACCTTCACATTAACCATCTTCATGAAAGCGTCATTTGCCACGCCAACATGACCACATCTTCTAACGACCATAAGTGGACGCGAAATTTCATCGAGTTCTTCTTTTTTTGGATATCTTCCAAGTTTTTCTTCATTCCATCCTCGTAAAACCGTGTACGTTCCTTTAGAGGCTATTTCCAAAAGTTCTTCCACACTTTTGACATTTTCCAAATTCGGAGTTAGCATCTTTTTCCCCGTTCCAACAAGATGGGCGTGAGCATCTATGAATCCCGGATAGACATATCCTTTTATTTCTTCTATTTTCTTCACATTCGAAAAATCAAAAGAAAACGTGCCGTTCTCAACGGCAAACTCTTCAATTTTTCCCTTTATCACATCGTACGCCCCATTTGTAGGCCTGTAAAGGATCTTCATTTCATGAACACCACATACACGATGGTTCCTATAAACACCGCCGCTTCAAGGGCCTGAAAAAGGTAAATTTGGCCGAGAGTGGCTTTCAAAGAGGAAACCTGTTTTTTCAACTCAACGTTTTCTTGAGAAAGACTTTCCATCTTCTTCGTCGCGGAAGACATCTTATCCAAGGCGGTGGAAACTTTCTGTGATTCTAATTTTCTCTCGTTCTCCAAGGAGTTCATTCTAAGGTTCAAAGCTGAAAAGTCCATTTCGATTTTGGTCAACGTTGAATCCATGGAATCCGTGATGGAATTCATCTTCTTCACATTCATCTCGTTTTCCGCCTTCAAGGTTTCGTATTTTGAAGAAAGATCGTCCAATTTCACATTCATTTTTTTCTCATCGTTTAAAACTTGGGCCAACAGACTTGAAGGAGGAATGGAGTTCACGCTCTTTAACGACGCAACTATTCTCTGCATGGAATCCAATTGCACTTTCATCTGATCCACATCGGTTATTATTCCACTTAAACTGTTGGAAGTGTTTTCTATGTAGGCTTCAAAGTTGGAATACTTTTTCATCGCGTCTTCGATTTTCTGTATCTTCATGGAAAGTTCGTTGGATATGGCAACTGTGGTCGCGGAAGAGCTTCCTTTTTCTTGACTTACTTGAGTTAACGGTTGAACTCTACCTTGAACGTAATTGAGAAGTCTCGAAAGAATTCTAGCCAAATCCGCACGCGTTACGACAAGCGTTCCGTTGAAATTTCCGCTCGAATCCAGCTGCATTATGTTGTTTTGCACCATCTCAACCACGTAAGGGTATAAATCCGACGAGGGAGCCACATCGTTTATAGAAATGGCTAAAAGGGCAGACGCTATCAGAATAAGTAAAACGAAAAAAGCCATCGTCTTTCGCATTCTTATTACCTCCCGTTCAAAAAGAAATAGGTCTTTGATGCAAAGTAGGTGGTATTCAAAGTCCCGCTAGCCACCTCTGTTCCAAGCACATCGTAAGCTTCGTAAGAATGTTCGCCACGTCCAAGCTGAATTGAAATGGGAGTGTAACCCTTTTCCTTTCCATCAAGTATCAATTTCAAAGGATCGGGATAAGAGATAAACGTGACTTTTACGCTATTTGGATCGGTAAACGTGAACGTGTACACTTTGTCTTTCGCCATCATGACTTTCTTTTCCATTTTAACGTCATCCCATTTAACGCTTAAAAGATGTTCGCCGGCTTTTACCTCCACACCGAATATCGGAGATCTTCCAACAACTTCACCGTCCAGGGATATCAAAGCGTTTAAAGGATACGTCATGACGAAAAAAGTGGACATGGGTTGCAAAGAAACGTCTATCTTTGAGATTCTTCCAGCTCTTACCTCTATGTACCTCGAGAGTGTCGGATATTTGGGATTGAAAAATTCGACTTTGTACACTCCCACGGCTGCGTTTAAAGTTGCCGGTACACTTGTCCAGATCTGTCCTATGTGGGCAATGGTATTGGTTGAAGGATAAGCGTTTACCAAGACCATGCCAGTATTCACCATATCGGCGTATATCGTCTTTATATCCTGATTCAAAACGAAATTACCAAACCATATCTTTCCATCGTTGCCCACCATCTTCACATGGTATTTCCCATACACAAGTCTGAGACTCTTTTGAGTTTGACCGATGAATTTTCCATTCAAAGTCACGGCCGCGCCCATGGGATTGGAGGTAAAGACGACCAATCCGATCTTTGGTTTCAATTTCACGATGTACTTTCCACTTTTTCTTATGAATAGCTCTCCCGTTGACGGGTAGGAATATTCCTGGTGGGCACTGTAAACGTATCTTCCCGCGTTCAACGTCAAGGTAGCGGGCGTCACGAACGTTGTGGAAGCCATCGTTACCACCGCATTTGAAGGAGATGAAACCACCGTGACTTTCAACAACTTTTTCAAATTGAAATGAAAGTTCAAAGGCGTTGATTCTTCAGGAATAACGACAGTCGTTGAAATCGGAGAATAACCGTTTAAACTCAAAAATATGGAATGCGTTCCACTTTCAAGATATGTGGAAAAGGGTGTAATGGCGGTGAATTCATCGTCCAATAGCACCATGGCTCGAGAAGGGGAAGTGGTTACGATCACCTTCCCACTTTTTTCAAGTTGAAAGTACCTTTTGACAACACCAAATGGCGGACTGACGATGGCGATATTTTTTGGAAGGTATCCATCTCTTTTCACAACGACATCATGCTTTCCAGCTGGCACGGTAATGGTCGCGGGAAGCGCGTATTCACTTCCATCCACAAGGGCGTAAGCGTCACAAGGAGTGGATGAAATGAAGATGTACGAAATGGGCTTCAAATTCACCTGAACCGTCGCTTGCCTGGAATCGTTGAAAGTAAAGGTGTAAGGGAAGTACCCAACGTTTTCGATTTTCACTTTTGAACCCATCTTAACTTGGCAGGTAAGCTTTCCCATTTCGTTCGTTTGACCTACGAGCACATCATCCACGTAAACCAATGATTGAGGTGGATTCGTGATCAACGTTAACGATTCCGCGTATACATTTGACATGCTCAACGCGGCCAACACGATCAAGACGAAAATCAAAGCGTATTTAAATCGCATTCGTCTCAAACCTCTCTGTTTCCGATTTTAAAAGGTTTGCGCTCAACTTTATCAAAAAAATTGTACATTTCCTCTCCAGGTTCCTCGTTGTAATAAGGTCTGGTGCAGTTTGGACAACCAGACGTGAAAAAAGCACTTTCAGGTATGGATTCAAGTTCTATACCGTAACCCAATATCTTCCCATCTTGAGAAAATGAGAATCTTTCGATGGAGCTCAATTTTTTTTCCAAAATGTAACGCGCCACTTGAATCCTTCTATATGCATCCATTGAAGGCTTTGAATTGCCCTCCAATTTCGTTCCCTTTAAAGGTGTAAACGCGAAAAGACCTACGGTTATATTCCAGTCGTACATTTGTTGAATGAATTCCACCATCTCTTTTTCACTTTCTCCAAGCCCCACAATGGCATGGGTGGTTATGTGATGTGGAAAGAGATCGGAAAGGGCTTTTAAAAGGGCTAAATGCGTTTTCAAATCCCCACCACGATATTTTGAATAGTACCTTTCGCTTACAACGTCGGTAGCCACTCCAAGTCTCTCAACACCCATTTCGAACCATTCTCTCGTCTGTTGAACGGAGAAAACCCTGACGCTTGCCGATATGGGAATTCTGAGCTTTTTAATCTTTTCAAGAAATTCAAACGCTTCTGATTGAGCTTCGTCAGATGAAACAACCTGCAAACAAATTCTTTTCACTTTCTCATAAGATCTTTCTATGGCTTTCACGATCTCTCCCATATCGAATTTCGGCCACACCACCCGAGAAAGCATCTTCTCGGCTGCCAAGCTCGTCTTGGCCTGTGCGCAATACGCACAATCGAATTTACATCTCTCTCCAAACATGGTGTAAATGGTCTGCATGTTGAGTTTGGGACCGGATTTCACCAACTCCAAAAAGCGGGCGCTTCCATAAGATAATCTCACTTTTAAACCTCCAAATTCGGAACGGCGTTCAAATCCAAATCGGCGAACACGCCTCTTTTGTAATATTGCCAACCTGCGGCCGCTATCATGGCGGCGTTATCCGTGCAGTACTTTAGAGGTGGAAAGTGAAAGGAAATTCTTTCATCTTCAGACTCTTTGGCTTTTTTTCTCAACTCAGAATTGGCCGCAACTCCACCGGCTATCACCACATCGTGAACTGCGTATTCTTTGGCGGCTTCGAGCGTTTTTTCTATGAGAAGAGACGTTACCGCTTCTTGAAATGACGCCGCGACATCTTCGATTTTGACATCTTTGTTATCCCGTAAAAAGTACTTCACATGCGTTTTAAGGCCACTAAAACTGAAATCGTACTTTCTCTGAGTCTTCGGTTTTGGAAAATTGTAAACGCTTTTTCCATATTTGGCCACTTTATCTATTTCAGGTCCTCCTGGATAAGGTAAACCTATCATTCTCGCCACTTTGTCAAAAGATTCGCCGGCCGCGTCGTCTATGGATTTCCCAATTATCTTGTAAGAAAACATCGATTCCATGTATAAAATTTCGGTATGAGCTCCGGAAACCATCAAAACCAACGCCGGAAGTTTTATTGATTTATCGAAGAGAAAAACGGCATTTAGGTGACCTAACATATGGTTGACGGCTATGAGAGGCACCTTCCACGCGTACGACAACGCTTTGGCGTAAGATATTCCAACGAGTAAAGGCCCGGCTAAACCGGGCCCATAAGTAACCGCCACTGCGGAGATATCCATTGGATCCACATTCGATTCATCCATAACCATTTGAACGAGAGTGGATATGTTCTCAAGATGATGTCTCGACGCTATTTCAGGAACCACTCCACCGTACAAGGCGTGTGTCGCGATTTGAGAAGCGGTTTTCTCGGCCAAGATCTTCTCTCCGTTCTCAACGATGGCTATGGACGTTTCATCGCAAGAACTCTCGATTCCGAATATAAGCGCCATTCAGATCTCCAACCTCATGCCGATTCTTTCATCTCAACTATCGGTTTCTTTCCCTCTTTAACGGTTTCAGCCGTGACTATAACCCTGCGCACATTTTGAAGACTTGGAACTTCGAACATGACATCCATCATGACCTCATCCATCACACTTTTGAGGCCTCGCGCACCTGTACCGCGTTTCTTTGAAAGCTTCGCTATTTCCAAAAGCGCTTCTTCTTCAAAATCCAATTCAACGTTATCCAATTCCAAGAGTTTCTTGTATTGTTTTACAACTGCGTTCTTCGGTTCCGTCAAAATCCTGACAAGTTGTTTTTCATCCAATTCTTCTAAAGTGGTAACTATTGGAAACCTTCCAACGAATTCCGGTATCAATCCGTAATGCACCAGATCGTCTGGTATGACTTGCTTGAGAAGTTCGCTCACATTTTCGTCTTTTTTGGATTTCAAAGTTGCGTTGAATCCCATGGTCGTCTTTTGAACTCTTTCTTTTATCAGATCTTCCAATCCATCAAAAGCTCCCCCAACGATAAAGAGTATATCCGTGGTGTCAACTTTTATGAATTCCTGATAAGGATGTTTTCTACCTCCTTGCGGTGGCACGTTGGCGATCGTTCCTTCGACTATTTTCAAAAGGGCTTGTTGAACGCCTTCACCGGAAACATCCCTGGTTATGGAAACGTTTTGGGATTTTCTTGATATCTTGTCGATTTCGTCTATGTATATGATACCGTGTTTGGCGCGTTCCACATCAAAATCGGCAACCTGTAAAAGTCTTAAAATCACGTTTTCCACGTCTTCACCGACGTATCCAGCTTCCGTCAAAGGCGTGGCATCTGCTATGGCAAATGGCACATCCAAAATTTTGGCCAACACACGAGCCATCAAAGTTTTACCTGAACCGGTTGGACCTATGAGCATGATATTGGACTTTTCTATCTCGACGTCGTCGAATTTTTTTCCCATGAAGACACGTTTGTAATGGTTGTACACGGCGACGCTTATAGTCCTCTTTGCCCTTTCCTGGCCGATGACGTATTTATCGAGTTCCGCTTTTATTTCGGCAGGTCCGGGAAGTTTTTTAACGCTCTTTCCACCCCTGCCAGATGGTTGGGGTTGATCGTGAAGAATATCGTGAAAAAGTTCCACGCATTCATCGCATATGTAAACGTTATTAGGCCCCGCTATGAGCTTGTTGACTTCACTTGCAGGTCGTCCACAAAAAGAACAGAATTTCTCATTTTTCACTCTTTTTTACCTCCATTTTGACCTCTTTTTGAAGAGATCACTTTGTCTATCAAACCGTATTTCAAAGCTTCTTGAGATGTCATGAAGAAATCTCTATCGGTATCTTTTTCTATCTTCTCGAGTGGTTGATTCGTGTGTTGAGAAAGGATGGAATTTATCTCCTTTTTCAACCTCATGATCTCACGCGCTCGGATCTCTATATCAACCGCTTGACCTTCCGCACCACCTAGCGGTTGATGGATCATGATGGTCGCATGGGGTAGCGCATATCTTTTCCCCTTTGCACCGGCAGCCAAAAGCACGGCAGCCATCGAAGCCGCCATTCCTATAGCGGTTGTGACAACATCGCATTTCACGAATTGCATCGTGTCGTATATGGCCAAACCGGCATTTATTTCACCACCGGGTGAGTTGATGTAAAGGTATATGTCTTTATCCGGATCCTGAGCTTCCAAAAAAAGCAACTGCGCAACGACCAATCCAGAGGTGTAGCTGTTTATCTCGCCTTCCAAAAAGATGATCCTGTCTTTGAGAAGACGAGAATATATATCGTAAGCTCTCTCACTTCTACCCGTGGTTTCTATCACTATTGGAACGCCTTGATCGTTGACACTTAAATTACGATCATTCATCTGTTTTTTCCTCCTTGGCATTTTTCGATGTTTTACTTTCTTCATTCTTAGATTTCTCGCCCTTCTCATCCGTTTTTTTAACCACTATCTTCACGTTTTTTAACAATTCCTGCGCGACTTTATCGTGCAGTATTTCGTTCTTTATTCGATCGTGAAGATCTCTATCTTTGCTAAGGGTAACCTTGAGTCGCTCATCGCTTATGTTCATCGAGACGTAGTAATCTTGCGCTCTCGAAAAGATCTCATCTTCGGTTACCTCTATTCCCTTTTCTTTCGCTATTTTTTCGACGGCTCCCTTGATTTTAAGATAATTCGTGATCTCTTTTTTCAAAGATTCTTTGTAGGCTTTTTCGTCTCCTTCAAAATCCTTCAAGGATTTTTCATATTCCTTGTTTTCCTTTTGACGCATGATGACGTGGTTCACAAAAAGATCGAGTGAATGATCCGTCATCTTCAAATTCGTCTTGTTCGCCAATCTTTCAAGAATAACGTTAGATTCGAACGTTTTCATGAACTCATCGAAAGATCCTTTTATCTTCTCTCTCAATTTGTTTTTCAAAGCTTCAAGGGTTTCCGCTTCAACATCGACTGTCTTGGCAAACTCGTCATCCAAATCCGCCAATATTCTTCTGTGAATGGCCTTTATCTTCATGACGTAAGTTGTCTTGTTTTCGTCTTTTTCATCTACAAACTCTACAACGTCTCCAACCTTTTTTCCAAGTACGTCTTGAAACAGCTGACTTGTTTTTGGATCTTTAACGACGAAATCGAAATTTCTTGGAGTTTCTTCTTTGTCTTTCACGTGGTATTCTATTTCGACGTGATCTCCTTCTTCTACGACGCCATTTTCATCTTTTGGTTCAAGAACGGCGTTTTCTTCTCTCAAACGTTGAAGTTCTTCTTCCACATCCTTTTCCACGTCTTCTTCCTTCAGCTCTGGAATTTCGATCTCTTCGTTTTCAAGGGATTCCACTTCGACTTCCGGATAAAGATGGAGTTCGAAAACGACTTCGGCTTTTTCATCGTCAAGATCGACGGAAACCAACGCCGGCGGAAGCATGATGTTCATCTTTTTGAATTCCTCATCTTCATACAAAAGATCCAAAGCCATATCGGCCACATTTTCTTTAACCATACCGTTTATCTTTTCCATTCCGAGTATGGTGTTCAACAGGTTTCTTGGTACTCTTCCCTTTCTAAATCCTTTGATCCTCACACTCTTAGAAAGTTCTGAGTAAACGTCGTTTCTCGCCTTTTCCACTTTTTCACGTTCAAGTGTTACCTTCACGGTTTTTACGTTTTCTTCCTCTTTGATGATTTCTAACATGTTCAACTTCCTTTCCTTTTATTTTTTCAAAGTATGTACGAGCTAAGATCTTCGTTTTCCACGATCTCTCCCAATTTTTTATCCACGAATTCTTTGTTCACGATCACGGGACTTTCAACATCTGGAGCTTCGAAAGACACGTCTTCCATGAGTTTTTCGACTATGGTGTAAAGTCTACGCGCTCCTATGTTTTCCTGCTTCTCGTTCATTTGGTAAGCCATCCGGGCTATTTCCGATATGCCATCTTGACTGAATTCGACTCTCACATTTTCAGTGGAAAGCAAAGCTTGATATTGCTTTATCAAAGAATTTTTTGGTTCCACGAGTATTCTTTCAAAATCCTTTTGCGTAAGGGCGTCCAGCTCAACTCTTATCGGAAAACGTCCCTGTATTTCCGGAATGAGATCCGAGGGTTTCGACAGGTGAAAAGCGCCGGCGGCTATGAAAAGGATGTAATCCGTTTTCACCATGCCGTATTTCGTGTTCACGTTGGTCCCCTCCACTATTGGAAGAAGATCCCTTTGAACGCCTTCCCTAGAAACGTCAGGTCCTCCTTTTGTTCCACTTGCGACGATTTTATCAAATTCGTCCAAGAAAACTATTCCCCGGTATTGAGCTCTTTCTAACGCTTCTTGAATCATGCTGTCTTTGTCTATGAGTTTTTCGGATTCTATGGGCAAAAGCAGGCGACGCGCGTCTTTCACCTTCACCCTTTTCTTCTTCATCTTTTTTGGAAGGAGATTTCCAAACATATCTTGAAGATCTATGTTCATATCTTCCATACCCATGCCACCTATAACGGGCATTACAGGGGTGGTATCTTCTATTTCAAGCTCTATTTCCATCTCTTCCAATTCGCCGTTTCTCAGACGTTCGCGCATTTCATTTCGACGAGAAATGGCATTTCTTCTTTCTTCTGGTGAAATTCTAGATTGTGGTTGATTTTGGAAGAAGCCCAAAAATCCTGTGGGCACGTTTCGTTTGACGCTTTCTGGGACTATGGCGTCGAGAATTCTTTCTTCAACGAAACGCTGGGCTTCGTTTTCAACCTTTTTCATCATTTCGGATTTAACCGTGTTCACACTGGCTTCAACCAATTCACGAATTATAGATTCAACGGATTTTCCAACGTAACCAACTTCCGTATAACGTGTAACTTCTACTTTCACGAAAGGTGAACCCGAAAGTTGGGCAAGTCTTCTTGCTATTTCGGTTTTTCCGACTCCCGTCGGTCCAACCATCAAAATATTTTTCGGAATTATATCCCTTTGCAATTCCAGCGGAAGTTTCATCCTTCTTATCCTGTTCCTCAACGCTACCGCAACGGATTTCTTGGCTTCTTCTTGTCCAATTATGTACTTGTCCAGTTCTTGAACTATCTGCTTGGGGGTTAATTCATCTATCTTCAAATCCAATTTAAGCGCCTCCTTGATCTTCCTCAATCTCTTCAACCGTTATGTTCGAGTTGGTGTATATGCAGATTTCACTCGCTATTTCCATCGCTTTAACGGCTATTTCACGCGCGTCCATTTGCGTGTTTCGATACAAAGCGCGTGCGGCCGCCAAGGCGTAAGATCCTCCCGAACCGATTGCCATTATCGGTTCGTCCGGCTCTATTATCTCTCCATTTCCAGAGATCAAAAATATATCCTCACTGTCTGCGACCATCAAAAGTGCTTCCAGCCTTCTCAAAACACGATCGGTTCTCCAATCTTTTGCGAGTTCCACCGCCGCTTTTTTCAAAAGGCCATTCGATTCCCTTAATTTCGACTCAAATCTATCGAACAACGTGAAGGCATCCGCCACAGAACCGGCAAATCCAGTTATAACTTTACCGTTTCCAAGCTTTCTTACCTTTTTGGCCGTGGCTTTCATCACTGTTTGGCCTAGCGTAACCTGTCCATCTCCGGCCATTACGGTTTTTCCGTCTCTTTTAACTACCACTATCGTGGTTCCTAAAAATTCCATATTTCACCTCCGTAAAGAGGATGCCAGCGCATTCAAGATGATTTCACCCATAAAAACCCCTCCAGCTTTGGCAGATGCTGGAAGATCGCTGAAAACCGTCATCCCCGGAATGGAATTCACCTCTAAAAAGTAAACTCCATTCTTTGAAATTATACCATCAATTCTTGCAAAATCTCTGAGACCCAATCGATGGTATATCTTTCTTGCCATGTTTGATATGCTTTCCATTTCATCTTTGCAAAGAGGGGCGGGCGCTATGAGTTTTGCCCCGCCTTTCTTGTACTTAGATTCGTAATCGTAAAAGGTGTTCGATGGTATTATCTCCAAAATCGGAAGCACCTTTACTTTTCCCGCAATTTCCACCACGGATATGCTTATCTCTCTGCCATCCACGTATTCTTCGAAGAAGATCTCCTCGTTCGCTTTCACGTTTGAACATTCCCTTTTCGTGAAAAACAACTTCACTCCCAAACTTGAACCACCAAATCTTGGCTTTAAAAGGCAGGGAACTTTCTCACATTTCTTCCACCATTTGGGAGTTTTTAAATCGTTCTTCAAAAAGAATTCTTTCGTCGATATCTTATCGAAGCTCAGTTCGCACGCGCTCGGATCCGATCCCGTGTATTTTATTCCCCGTTCTTCGAAGTATCGCTGAACACTTCCATCTTCGCCAGGTGAACCGTGGAGGGCGATGAAACACGGAGAATGCACCTTTTTTAGCTCTTCAAAGTCTCCACTCCAAATGAAAAGTTCCGTTTCCACACCTTTATCTTTCAGTATCTTTTGAACGTTTTTACCGCTCAGAATGGATATTTGTCGTTCTGGAGAACTTCCTCCGCAGAGTATGGTTACCGTTGGAATTTTTCCATCAGATTTTTTTCCACAATTGGTGGAACCCATTTTTTCAATTCTCCTTTGAATTGAGCTATTTCTTTTACCATTGAAGATGAGACGAAAAGATATTTCAAATCCGTCATGAGATATACGTTTTCCAATTCCGGATACATTTCTCTGTTGGCCAACGCCATTTCGAATTCGTATTCGAAATCTTCCAACGCTCTCAATCCACGAATTACCACTTTAGCCGAATGTTCTTCGACGTATTGAACCAACAAACCGGAATGACTGTCGACTTTTACGTTTTCTATATCTTTCACGGTCTCCTTCAACATTTTTAACCTTTCATCCAAATTGAAAAGCGGTTTCTTTCTTGGATTGTTCATCACCACTACCGTAACTTCTCTGAATATCTTCGCCGCCCTTTTTATTATATCCAAGTGACCGTAAGTTACGGGATCGAACGTTCCCGGATATATTGCTTTCAACATCAGCACCTCACTTGAAAGATTTTTTTGTCTTGTAACCTGATGCAACTCAATTTTCCACCGTAAACACAACCGGTGTCAACACCGATTTTATCATTTTGGATGAGGACTTCTTCCATGGGAGTGTGTCCAAAGACCACAACATACCCTTTAAGAGGCTCATGAGAACTTATGAATTCGTCCCTTATCCACAGGATATCTTCCTCCCTTTGATCTTCCATCTTTACATTTGGCTTTATTCCACCATGGACGAAAAGAAAATTTTCTTCCATGTGATATAGTTTCGTGTTTTCTATGAATTTCAAATGTTCATCTGGAATGTTGTCTATGTCCCCGTAACTTTCTATAGTTCTTCTCGCACCGTTGTATTCCCATAATTGCCAGGAATCGGGATCTCTGTACGTGTAAAACTGGTGAAACATCCATTCATGATTTCCTTTTATGAAGATCGTTTTGGAGTGTTTTTTTGAGAAATCTATCAAGAAGTCTATAACTCCTTTTGAATCTGGGCCTCTGTCTATGTAATCACCCAAGAAGACCATGGTGTCTTCCTCTTTCAAAGGAACGTTGTTTACGAGTTCAACGAGTGGTTTTTTACATCCATGAATGTCACCTATGGCGTATATCATCTTTTTTCCTCCTCTTATCTCTTATAGTGTCATTTTGGTTTTGAAAGTTGTGTGGAGATTTTTTTGACTTTTTTCGATGTTGCTACTATTACTATTATTAGTATTATATATCTTTAGTAGTAGTAGGTACTGTTGAAAGTGTTGAAAACTATATCAAAGCCCGATGAAAACTGAATTTTTTGACTGTTGAAAACTTGTTGAAAAGTTGTTGAAAACCTCAATATCAACTTTTTCAACAGTTGAAAGTGTTGAAAACTTTTCCGATTTTCCACAAAAAAGTGTTCTAAAGCCTTGTAAAATAAGGATTTTTTTGACTAAAAAGTTTTCAACAGTCATTTTTTTCTTATTTCATACGGTTTTGGAGAGTTTTCAACAATTCGTTGTTGAAAACTTTTTTGAAAGTGTTGAAAACTACATCAAAACACGATGAAATATAGCTTTTTTGATTGTTGAAAACTCAAAACCAGAGAAAACAGGAGATATAAAGAGAAAAATATGTATATTTTTGGATAATTATGTATAATAGATAATATCTGCAAATAATCGCCGTTTTTGAGATTTTGAAAAATGGGTGTGAGTGCGCTAACATAATTAGCAGACAAGAGGTTTGAGTGCTAAAAAATAGAAGGGAGGCTTCGAAGATGAGAATAAAACCAATAGGCGAAAGGCTTTTGATAAAGCCAATCAAAGAAGAATTAAAATCAGCGGGAGGCATAGTGCTTCCTGAAAAGGCTAAGGAAAAATCTCAAAAGGCTGAGGTAATCGAAATAGGCAACAGTGATGAGATAACGGTAAAAGTTGGAGACAAAGTGATATTCGCGAAGTATTCTGGAAACGAGATAAAAATCGACGATGAGGATTACATCCTTATCGATTGGAGCGATATCCTCGCAAAAATAGAGGAGTAAAAAGGAGGGGAAGAAGATGCCAAAGCTCTTAAAATTCGATGAAGAAGCGAGACAATCACTTCTTAAAGGTGTTGAAAAACTTGCAAGCGCGGTAAAGATCACACTTGGTCCTAAGGGAAAAAACGTTGTTCTTGAGAAGAGTTTCGGTTCTCCAACGATAACGAATGACGGAGTTTCGATAGCCAAAGAGATAGAACTTGAGGATAAATTTGAGAATCTCGGTGCGCAACTCGTAAAGGAGGTTGCCACTAAGACCAACGATGTTGCCGGTGATGGAACGACAACAGCTACGGTTCTCGCTGAAGCCATGATCAAAGAAGGGTTGAAAAACATCACCGCTGGTGCGAATCCCATGATCATGCGCTCAGGTATAAGCAAGGCAACCGAGAAAGCGGTCGAAGAGATCAAAAAACTCAGCAAAAAACTCCAAGGAAAAGAAGACATCGAGCATGTCGCATCGATAAGTGCGAACAGCGACGAAGTTGGAAAACTCATAGCTGAAGCTATGGATAAAGTTGGAGAAGATGGCGTTATCACCGTCGAAGATTCCAAGACGATGGAAACATACGTTGACTTCACCGAAGGAATGCAATTCGATAGGGGTTATATCTCTCCGTATTTCGTGACGGATGCGGAAAAGATGGAAGCCGTTCTTTCTGAGCCTTACATACTCATAACGGATAAGAAGATAAGTGCCATCAAACCCATAATCCCAATACTTGAAAAAGTCGCTCAAACTGGAAAGCCTCTCCTCATCATAGCCGAGGATGTTGAAGGTGAAGCCTTGACAACGTTGGTTCTCAACAAATTGAAAGGCACACTTAACACGGTTGCCGTTAAAGCTCCTGGTTTTGGTGACAGAAGGAAAGCGATGCTTCAAGATATAGCGATTCTCACGGGAGGAACCGTTATAAGCGAAGAGGTCGGACTTGATTTCGAGAATACCACCATCGACATGCTTGGAAAAGCCAAGAGCGTTAAGGTAAGAAAAGACGATACACTCATCGTTGATGGCGCTGGAAAATCGGAAGACATAAAAGAAAGAATCGCGCAGATTAAAGTTCAAATAGAGAATACCACTAGCGATTACGAAAAGGAAACACTTCAAGAAAGAATGGCCAAACTCGCGGGTGGAGTTGCGGTCATAAAAGTTGGAGCGGCTACAGAAACGGAACTCAAAGAGAAAAAGCACAGAATAGAAGACGCTCTCAGTGCAACTAAAGCTGCGGTGGCAGAAGGAATCGTCGCGGGTGGTGGAGTAACGCTTTTAAGAATTTCCAAAGAATTGGAAAAATTCGAAAAGAAACTCGAGGGAGAAGAAAAAATAGGTGCTTCCATCGTACGTAAAGCTTTGCGTGTACCAATTACGCTGATCTGTGAAAATGCCGGTGTGGATGGAGCGGTTATCATCAACAAGATACTTGAAAATTCCGACAAATATTACGGTTACAACGCGTTGACCAACGAATACGTTGATATGTTTGAAGCCGGAATAATAGATCCAGCCAAGGTAACGAGGAGTGCACTTCAAAACGCGGCATCGATCGCGGCAATGCTTCTTACAACCGATGTTGCGATAGTTGAGAAACCGGAAGAAAAATCTCCAATGCCGACCCCTCCAATGCCTGAATATTGATTCAAATTCGTATCACAAAAGAGCGGCCACAGGCCGCTCTTTTTTGGCTTTTAAAGAAAATTCATGGACATATCACCAAATTTCTCCACCATAGGCAATCCGCACACGAAGGTGAATTTCCCCAGCAATCGTATTCGGAAGTTTTCACAAAATCGCATCCATCTCTCAATCTACAATCGGTACACGAAGGAAAAAGGGCGTGATTCACCTTGAAACGAAAGTAAGAAAAATCCTCTGATTTCCATATCTCAGATACGCTTGTTTGGTTGACGTTGCCGAAGCTGACGGCTTTTATCTCTTTTTTCATTCCGTAAACGTACTCTTCGTAGTCATGGAGAAATCTGTAACAGGGTGCAACTTCTCCGTCCCAGCGTACGACGATGGAGTTGTTCTGGGTGAATTTGCAATATCTTTCGGTTTTCAATTCGAAGTAGGGAAGATTTGTGCTGACTTTACCCGTTATCTTTCTTGAGATGTAACTTTCCATTGAAGGATCTGCTTTCAAGTACAAAGGAAGCGATATCTCCTTTTCTGAGGTTGGTATTATGTTTGATAAGATGAATCTCGAAGCGCCAGCGTTCACGAATTGTTGGAAAAAACGCTCTATGTTTTGAACGTTTTTCGTTGAAAGCACCGTTTGAATTGTGACCACCGGTTTTCCAAGCTTTTCACGCGCTATGCGTTCGGATATCTTCTTCGTGAGGTTCAAAATCCATGAGTAAGCACCGTGTCCAACGCCACCAGGTTCGGCGGAGAACACGAATTCGTCCAACGAAATTGAGAAAAGAAAATCGAGCATTTCATCGTCTATCAAAAATCCGTTCGATTCAAGTAAAAGTTTGTATCCATGTGATTTAACGAATTTAGCCATCTCTTTGAAATTCGGATTTGTCAGCGGTTCTCCTATTCCGCCAAAGATAACCTCTTTCGGCTTTTTCATATTCTCAAGATC
>CAZCZS010000018.1:0-24627 GCA_964503355.1 uncultured Mesoaciditoga sp. | reverse complement strand
ATCTAAGGATGAGATCCCGGATCAGGTCCGGGATGACATCTTCGAAAAAAATTCCCTTATCGCTTGAAAAGCGATGTTTATTTGATAAATGCCATTAGCTTGTAAAGTTGACGCACAACGTGAGTTATTAACTTGTATAAGCACAAGTTAAGTCCATTAAAATTCAAAATCCCATCTCCTACAAGAGATGGGATCTTTTAACTTATTTTGGTGAACTATTTTATTGAGGAACTATCAAACCGTAGTTGCCATCTTTTCTTCTGTAAAGGACGTTTATCTGATCGTCTTCCGCGTTTCTAAAGACAAAGAATTCATGATCCAGCATGTCAAGTTGGATCATCGCCTCATCAACGCTCATCGGTCTGAGTTCGAATTTCTTCACTTTGACGACTTTTTCTTTGTTTTCTTCTTCTGCTGTCACGCTTTCTTGTGCCGCTTCCACGGCTTTTTCACGTTTTAGCGTTCTAAAGCGCTCTTTGAATCGTTTTAATCTTCTCTCAAGGTTGTTCACGGCGTTGTCCACACAAGCGTAAAAATCTTTTGTTTTTTCTTCAGCTCTCACTATTATCGATCTCATTTTCAAAGTCACTTCAACGGTGTAAAGTTGTCTCACCTTTGAAAAGCGGACTTCAACCTCTCCATCTTCATCGTTTACCAATCTTTCGAGTTTTGATATTTTCTTGTTGAAATATTCTTTCATGGCATCGCTAATTTCTAAATTTCTGGATTTGTACTGTATTTTCAACTCGATTTCCTCCTTTCTTTAGCTCGTTCCCTCTTGACCACGCCCCTTTGTTTGTGTTAAACTTCATTTTGTATGGGGTCGTGGCGCAGTTGGGAGCGCGCTTCCTTCGCAAGGAAGAGGTCGTGGGTTCGAATCCCATCGACTCCACCAGAAAGGCGGACGGAAAAGTCCGCCTTTGTTTTATCATTTGTTGTTTTCAGCTTCCAATTCCGCTTTTCTCTCTTGTATTATCTTTTCTTGCAAGTTTCTGGGAACTTCATCGTAGTGAGAGAACTTCATCGTGAAATATCCTTTTCCACTGGTTATCGAATTCAGCTGGGAAGAAAATTCAAGCATTTCGGCCAACGGCACTTCGGCCTTTATGAGTTGATATCCGTTTCCTTGCGGTT
Source organism: uncultured Mesoaciditoga sp. (assembly GCA_964503355.1). GTDB lineage: Bacteria > Thermotogota > Thermotogae > Mesoaciditogales > Mesoaciditogaceae > Mesoaciditoga. The sequence continues at coordinate 23,493 of CAZCZS010000018.1, read as the reverse complement.
CCATACCTTGGATTCTTCCTCTTCTTGAATTCAAGTCTCCCATCACGTCACCCGTGTTATCATCTGGAACGTATATTTCAACGCTCATAACAGGTTCGAGCAGGGTCGGATTCCCAGCTTGCATTCCGAGTTTGAACGCTTGAATGGCCGCAATTTGGAAGGCTATATCAGAAGAATCGACTTCGTGGTAAGAACCGTCGTAAAGTATAACCTTTACATCGTCCACTGGATATCCAGCTAAAACGCCACTCTTCATCGCTTCACGTATTCCCTTTTCAACAGATGGAATGTAGTTTTTCGGTATGGCACCTCCGAATATCTTGTCTTCAAATTCGAAACCTTTTCCTCTAGGCAACGGTTCTAGATAGATCTTAACATGCCCATATTGACCGTGTCCTCCACTTTGCTTTTTATGTTTGTACTCCGCTTGTGATTTCTTTGTGATGGTTTCTCTGTAAGCTATCTTCGGTTTTCCAAGTTCCACTTCGACGTTGAAATTCTTCTTCAATTTCTCTATTATGACATCGATGTGCATGCTTCCTAGACCTGAAGCCACTATTTCACCCGTTTCCGGATTGAATTCCATGTGGAAAGTTGGATCCGATTCCGCAAGTCTTGAAAGTCCACTCGTCACTTTATCTATTTCGCCTTTATTTTTCGCTTTTACGGATTTTGAGATCATAGGTTCAGGAAAGTCAAACACCTTTTCCACCGAGAAAGTTTCGGATGGATCCGAGAGAAATTCTCCTATTCTGCTTTCTTTTAATTTTGGTATGGAAGCGATATCTCCAACGCTTATTTCCTTAACCTCACTCTGATTTTTCGCGTTTGGCACGTAGAGATGATTGATCCTTTCGGTTGACTTCAAAGCGCCGTTGTATATCGTATCACCCGCCGCTATTTTTCCCCTTAACACCTTTGCGTAGGTGACTTTTCCTATGAACGGATCGACGACAACTTTGAACACGAGCGCCAAGAAAGGAGCGTCCGGATCTGGCTTTATCTCTTTTCCTCCGATGTTATTCACAACATCCAAAGGAGAGGCGCCGAACTCCTGCAAGGCGTCTAAAAATTCGTTTACTCCTATTCCAAGCGTTGCCGAACCGGCAAAAACCGGTACTATATCCCCTTTTGTGTAACCCTTAGTCAAAGCACCTTCGAGTTCCTCAACGCTAACGGGTTCATCCGCAAAGTACTTTTCCATGAGCTCGTCGTCCATTTCAACAACGGCTTCCACAAGCGACGTTCTGTATTTTTCAATTTCTTCTTTCATTTCGCTTGGAATGTCCTTTTCCACCGCTTTTCCATTCTCGTAGACGTACGCTTTTTGTTTTATCACATTTACCACGCCTTTAAAAGAAGGCCCGCTTCCAATTGGGACTGTCAAGGCTATTACCGATTTTCCAGAGAAAGTTTTCAACTGCTCAAGGGTTTTTGAAAAATCGGCGTGTTCTTTATCCATAGCGTTTACAAATGCCAACATTGGGCGTCTGTATCCTTCGGCAATTTTCCAAGTTTTTTCCGTTTGAACCTCCACGCCACTTGAAGCGTCAAGAACGGAACAGACGTTCTCGGATACGAGCGTTGTGGAAATGACCTCTCCAATGAAATCTGAAAATCCAGGGGTATCCACCAATGTGAAGGTGTAGTCTCCCCTTTTGAACGTGAATACGGAAGCATTCACGCTGGACTTCTTTTCCACTTCAACGGGATCGAAGTCCATTGTGGTATTTCCCTGTTCCACACTTCCCATTCTGTCTATGGCTTTATTCAAAAACAGAATGGATTCAGATAGTGTCGTTTTTCCGCTTCCATTGTGACCTATGAATGCTACGACACGTTTCTTTCTGATATCGGCCACTTTCATGCACCTCCAGTTGTTTTGTCTATTTCAACCCCGAATCCTACCGGGTACAATCCGTAATCGTTGAATTCCACATCTTTTCCATTCACGATCATCGAAATGCTTTTGCCACTTTCCAAAATCATGGCTTTTGAAAATCCCATGTTGAACATGATATCGGATATTTCATTTGCGTTCATCTCTTGATTACATTCCGCCTTTATGAGGTAGAGCGCCCTTTTCTTAAGAGCCGCTATCAAGAAATCGTTCGATTCGCATTTTTTCTCTTCTTCTGGCCATATACGTGCTTTTTTTGAATTGTTTACCAAAAGGCATTTTCCCTGGATGATCCCTTTCCAAACACTCGTATCTTTTCCCGACAAAGAGGTAAAAATATAAAAATCGTCCCCAAGTTGAACGTCTTTCAAAAAGATTTGATAATCCTTGGTTATTGTCAAGATGTATTCACCCTTTCCAGGGTGTGGAACGTATCGCATGCCCACAATTTCTCCGTTTTTCACTTCGAAGTACATTTTTTTATCGTCCTTTGGAATCGCTGGTCCATAGTCTTCTGTGTAAAGCACAACGCTTCCGTTCGGATCGTTGATCTCGTCCACGCTGAAAGGCACGTTCCCAATGTTAACGCTTATGGTTGGACTTGTTTCAATTATATCAAATTTTCGATCATTCCAAACCAAAAGAGGCCCATTTTGTGAAGAAGAGTACGAAAGAATTTTATCGTAGCTAATGAACCCGTTTTGAGTGTTCGAAAATCCCACCGCCACAAGTGAAGTGGCATTTATCATCGATGTGATCAATGATTTTTCTCCAATTCCCCTCAAAGGATAAACGATTTTCATCTTTCCAGAAGCTGGCGGTATTTTAACCATTCCAATTCGTACGCGTTTACCGTTAAGTGAAGTGGAATCGACGGACTGATAGGTTATTCCATTTGTAAGTTGGACACTTTTCGTTCTTTGAAATGGCAATGATGGAAAGCCCAACGCGTATAAAACTTGTACCTTTGAGGTGTACGTGATGCGAAAGACGATGGAATTCTTTCCCTTCGTTTCAACCACTAAAGGAGAATGGGATGATACGTACTTTGGAGAAATCTTGATTGGAAATATAGTGACGGTTGAAACCATCCCACTGGATGTAACTTTTATGACATTTGTACTTGGCTTTTCTTTGAAAAATACGGTGAATTTATTTCCGTACAAAAGCGCTCCGTTCACAACAAGGGTTGGGGATTTTTTCAACAGAAGATATCCAACCGCGTCGCTTTCCACTTTCACGTCTGCGATTTTTTCCAAAGCTTTCAACGATAAATATGGTGTTGACGTTCCGCTGGCAACATCATTCATAGTGTAAATGGCATCGTAAATCCCCATATGTGTGGACGTGTTAAAGGAAATGAAATCCTTTCCATTTGTCACCGCGCCACTTCTTCCTTTGTATGACCATTGTAGATCCAGAGCGACTCCAACGTCTTGGAGCTTAACGTAAGGTTGTGACCACGTGTAAACCTTTCCCAAATACATTTCTTCGTTTCCATTCACAAGATAAAGCGAAGCGGAAAACGAAAGAAATGCGAAAACAACGATAAACAACGCAAAAAAAGCGGATCGTCTCATTGGACGACCCCGTGGATGAGTTTTTCCTTCTTCGGTTTCACTTCCCTTATATCGTAGGCATTCAATAGCGTGTCTACAGAGTTTTGTAACCTTTTTTCGTCGTTGTAGTAAAGGATACAAAGCGTTTCACCTTCGTTCACTTCATCACCTGTTTTCTTCAAAAGTTCCACTCCAACAGAAAGATCTATCTTATCTTCTTTCTTCGTTCTGCCGGCGCCCAACATCATGGAAGATATTCCAACGGCTTCGGCATTCATGGAATAAACATATCCTCCTTTTGGAGCTTTCACTTTGTACGTCCTAGAAGAAATGTTCAAAAGGGATGTGTCATCCACCACTTCGGGATTTCCACCTTGAATTTCAACGAGTTCTCTGAATTTTTCGAGAGCTTTACCACTTTCTATAGAATTTTTCAGCATTTTTCTTGCGCTTTCAAGATCTTCAGCTATCTTGCCTATTCTCAACATCTGAGCTCCCAACTCAACGCACAGTTCTTCCAGATCGCTTGGCCCTTCGCCTCTAAGCGTTTCTATCGCCTCTTTAACTTCTAAAGCATTTCCCACCGTGTTTCCCAGAGGTTTATCCATATTGGTTAGTAGTGCGACGGTCTCTTTACCATGTCGTTTGCCTATATCCACCATGGCTCTGGCCAAGTCCGTCGCCGACGCGATATCTTTCATGAAAGCGCCAGACCCAACTTTAACGTCTAAAACTATACCATCCGCGCCGGCTGCGAGTTTTTTACTCATTATACTCGAAGCTATAAGTGAAATCTCATCGATCGTCGCTGTAACGTCCCTTAAAGCGTATATCTTCTTATCGGCGGGTGCGAGATTTGCGGTTTGTCCGACAACGGCTATACCGTGTTCTTTGACGTTTTTCATGAACTCATCTTCTTCAAGTGCCGTTCTGAAACCCGGTATGGACTCCAATTTATCTATCGTTCCGCCGGTATGTCCAAGACCTCTGCCAGACATCTTCGCAACCGGAAGCCCACAAGCCGAAACCATCGGGGCAAGTACAAGCGTCGTTTTATCACCAACGCCACCCGTGGAATGTTTATCAACCTTTATTCCTGGAATTTGAGACAGATCGATGGTGTCTCCAGAGCGAGCCATTATTTCAGTTAAGTTGTATCTTTCGACATCGTTCATATGTCTGAAGTAGATGGCCATCAAAAAGGCGGCCATTTGATAATCTGGTACGTTGCCGTTGACGAATCCCATCACCATGAATTCTATTTCTTCCTTTGAGAGTTCCATGCCATTTCTTTTTTTCAATATCACATCGTACGGTCTCATGACTTCACCTTCTTATCTCAACATGTTTCTTCAATGATGGCTTTAACCAAAGAAACAAAACGTTCAGATACCATCTTTCCAACTTCCATGACTTCTTTATGAGAAAGGGGTTGATCCAATACTCCCGCAGCCATGTTCGTGATGCAGGAAATTCCAAGAACTTTTATTCCTATATGGTTTGCCACTATAACTTCGTGCACCGTGGACATGCCAACCATATCAGCTCCAAGTTTTCTGAACATCTTTATTTCAGAGGGAGTTTCATAACTTGGTCCCAAAACCGAGATGTAAGTTCCACTTTCAAGAGGAGAACCGAATTTTTCTTCTACAACCTTGTTCGCCTTTTCGATCCACTCTCTTGAAAAAGCCTGAGACATGTCTGGAAATCTAGGGCCTTCGGAATCATCATTTGGACCACGCAGCGGGTTCCTAAATGAAAAGTTTATGATGTCTTTTATGAAAACGAGATCTCCTGGTTTGTACGAAGTTCTTATTCCACCAGAAGCGTTGGTTACGATCAATTTATCTATGCCGATCTTTTTCATGACCTTTATAGGATAAGCAACATCTGATGGCGCATATCCCTCATACGTGTGAAAACGACCGCTCATGAGCAAAACTTTTTTGTCTTTTACAAAGCCGTATATCAATTCACCAGCGTGACCAGGGGCGGTTGACTTTAAGAAACCCGGTATCTCGGTGTAGGGGATCTTCAAAGGCTCTTCCACCTCATCGGCAAGTCTCGATAAACCTGAACCGAGTATTACAGCAACATCCGGAACTTCTTTTATCTTGTTCAAAATGTATTCGGCACTTTTCATCTTTTCATTTCCCTTCTATTTTGTTCAAAACGTTTTCGAATATTCTGGCTATCTGTTTACCGGTTCTCTCTGCGACTTCTATAACTTCCTCAGCTGTTAGAGGTTCCAAGCCCTCCGGTATGGCGCGATCGGTTATCGAAGAAATTCCAAGCACCTTTAATCCGCCATGATTTGCCACTATAACTTCTGGAACGGTTGACATTCCAACAGCATCGGCACCGAAGTATCTTGCCATTTTCAACTCGGCGGGAGTCTCGAAATTTGGTCCCGTAAACGCTATGTACACTCCTTTGTAGTATTCTATACCGAGTTCTTTACAGGATTCTTCCGCCAATTTTATGAGTTCTGGGTTGTAAGCGTGGGACATATCTGGAAATCTCACTCCCCATTCATCCACGTTTTTTCCTATGAGCGGATTATCACCCATGAAATTTATATGATCGACTATGATCATGGGATGTCCCGGTTCAAAAGAATGGTTAAGCCCTCCAGCGGCATTTGTCAGGAACAAATATTGAACTCCAAGGAGCTGAAACACCCTTATTGGCATTGTGATCTCTTTCATTGAGTATCCTTCGTAGTAATGAAAACGACCGTTCATCAAAACGACGTCAACACCGTTCCACTTTCCGAATATCATCTCACCAGCGTGACCAGGGGCGGTTGAAACCGGAAAATTCGGTATGTCCTCGTATTTAACCTTTGAAGAAACTTCGACGGCATCTTTTATGCCACTCAATCCAGAGCCGAGAACTATCGCCACCTTTGGAATCCTTACCATTTTTGATTCCACGAATTTCGCTGCTTCTTTTACATTTTCAACGTAACCCATTGCAATCTCTCCTTTCCGTTATGTCAATTGTGTCGATGAAAATCTTTTTCTCCAACTTGCCCCATTCAGGTAATTGAAATCGCTTCCCTGAACTTTTCCTTGCCTTTTCAACTCGAGTTCTATCCTTTTTTTCGCTTCAGCCGCGCCAAGGCCCACGGACCAGATGGCGTCGGACGGCGGAGTGGATATAAGGCGATGAATGACCACTTTTGGATCGAGATAACTCAAAAAATTGACAGCACGAAAAATGTATTCATCGGCCGATAATGGCTTGAAATTTCCTTCCCTGTAATCGCGTGCGATCGCGGTATTTGGAGATATGTACAAAGAATGCATTTTTACACCGTTCACTCCAACGGCGGATAACAACTTCGCACACGCGATCACATCGTGAATGGTATCGGATGGAAAATCAAGTATAACATGCGCCACCACTTCAAATCCATAGCTTTTAGCGCATCTAACCGCATCGACGAATTCGGCGACGGAATGGCCTCTGTTCATTTTGTGAAGGGTGTTTTCGTTCACAGATTCCAATCCGAATTCGACGAAAACATCCACTTTACGTTCGTCACTTATCCTTTTTAGAAGTTCCCCAATTTCGCAAGGAAATGTGTCTGGCCTTGTGGATATATCTATCGCCACCACATCTTCCATTATCGCCGAACGGTAAACCTTATCCAACTCGTTCAGGGGAGCGTAAGTGTTGGTAAAAGATTGAAAGTAAGCGATGAATTTTTTAGCGTTGTAACGTTTTTTCGCGTGTTCTATGCCGTTTATCATCTGTTCCCGCACCGACATCTCCTTGAAACGGTTGGCAAAACCGCTTCCACTCTCTTCACAAAAAGCGCATCCACCTCTTCCAATCGTTCCGTCTCGATTGGGACACGTTTTGAAATACGCCAACGAAATTCTTTGAGTTCTTGCGCCATACTTTTCTTTCAAGTAAGGCGCGAGTTCCGTGTACATCAACTTCTTACCCCCGAAAAAGTTTTAACGAACGTGTCGAGTTCTTCTTTTACCTTGGTGAGCAAAATCGAATCATCGCCTGAAAGTATGAAAACGACCTTTCCCTCGTACCACGCAACAATACGATCACTCTCGATTCTTCCTGAAAACCACCACAATTCACTTTTCAAAGTATCCTTAAGTGAAAAATGTTCTTTCACCCACTTATGCCAAAAATCGTGCATTTCAAATGAATTTTTGAACTCAGCGCTTTCAAGTTCTACTTTTTTCCCATCTTTTGACACGTAAAGGGCTTTCACGCTTTTTTCAACTTGAAAATTCGTTCCCGCAAAATTCTTAGCTCCGAGAATTATTTCATAACTTTTAATCTCAAATCCAACCGGTTTGAAATACCTTAAAAGCGCTACGTCAAATCTTTCAAGGACACATCCGCTTAAAGTGAAAATCAGCAACAACTCAGAGGCGAGAATCAATGGCACTAACCGTTTTTTCAAAACGCTCGATCACCTCATGAAAATCCACATTTAAAAATCCATCATCGTAAACCCATTCTCCGTTTATCATAACTTTTCTTATGACACGAGTGTCGAAAGAGTATATGAGATGAGACTTCACGTATTTTCTAGGAGTTAAAGAAAGATTCTGCAGATCAACCACAACGAGATCTGCGAGCATTCCACTTTCTATCTTTCCCACTTTAAACGGGAGCGCCCTCGCCGCGTTCTTCGTTGCCATAGCGAAGATCTCTTCCATCTTCATCAAAGTTGGATCGTTGGATGCTGCCCTTTGAAGCAACGCGCCGAATTTCATCTCATCGAACAGGTTTAAAGAGTTGTTTGAGGCGGCAGAATCCGTGCCTAAAGTGACGTTGACCTTTTTGGATAACGCCAAAGGTATGGGAGCCACACCGTTCCCCAATTTGGCGTTGGAAATCGGGTTGTAGGAAAGAGTTGATTTACGTTTGGATAATACTTCCAACTCTTTGGAGTTCAAATGAGTACCGTGGGCTATTATGGTTCTTTCATCGAAAGCGTTTATCTTATCGAGAAAATCGACGGATTCCATACCGGTTCTTTTTTTGTAATCTTCTCTTTCCAAAGGACTTTCAAGCAAGTGATAGGTTAAAAGAGAGTTGGTAGATCGGGCAAGTTCCACCGCTTCTTTGAAATAGCCGTTTGAACACGTGTAAAGCGCATGGGGGCCTACTCCACCGCGAATAAGAGGATCGTTCTCGTGTGATTTTATGAATTCTTCACACTCTTTTAACTTCTGCTCACCTTTTCCATCAACATCGGCCAATCCACGGGTTATAACTCCTCTTATTCCTAGATCTTTGGCGGCTTGGGCAACGGCATCTTGAAAGAAGTACATGTCCACGAATGTTGTTATACCGTTTTTCACCATTTCCATGAAGCTCACAAGGCTGCCTATGTAAACGTCTTCTTCTGTAAGCTTGGCCTCTCGTGGAAATATGTAAGTTGACAACCATTCGTAAAGTTCAACATCTTCAGCTATTCCCCTGAAAAGGCTCATCGCGGCGTGAGTATGAGTGTTGATCAGTCCTGGCATCACCAACGCGCCTTTGAGATCCTCAACTTGACCCTTTGTAAAATCAACCAAAGTTCCATTTTCGACGTACAGATCTTTTTTTTCGAAAGTTAGATCTTCGTTCACGACTAAACAATTTTTCAGTATTCTGTTCATTCCTTGAAATCCCTCAGCTTTCTGTAATGGTTAACGTACGTTTCACTCAATTTTTTCACATCTTCGTCGCTTAGAACCCTTGGTGATTTGGTGATTCCCAAGGCTTTTATGTAAAGTTGAGAAGATTTTTCGCACATCACAGAAGCGAGGATGGCATCATCTAAGGTTTTTCCAACTCCGACTTGTCCATGATTTGCTATGATGGTGGCGTTTTTCTGACCGAGATGTTTTACGACTTCCATCGCCAGTTCCTGACTTCCAGGTGCTTGATAAGATGTCACTTCTATATTTCCACCTAACACCATAGCCGCATCTTCCACCAAGAGTGGAACCTCATTCAAAGATGCAGAAGCTACAGAAGCGTAAAGGCTATGAGTGTGAACTACGGCCTTAACGTCTTCTCTCGCCTTGTAAATTTCGATGTGCATTCTTAACTCGCTTGAAGGCTCTTGCTTACCGTACACAACCTTACCGTTCATATCACAGATGACGAGATCTTCTTCTCTCAATTCATCGTACGGAATCCCACTTGGCGTGATCAATATATTTCCGTCTTCCAATCGCACCGAGAGATTTCCCCATGTTCCGAAGATCAAGCCAGCCTCTTGCACATCTTCACATGCCTGTAAGATTTGAATACTCTCTTTCAATGAAATCATCGCCTTTCGTTTATATGAAAATCGTTTTTGGATACCGCATAGCCTTGGATCAATTCGATGTTCTTGGATATTTCCTCTATTTTCGTTTTCACCTTTTCGCTGAGATTTCTCATCGCAACGGACAGTCTTTCGGTATCTCTCGACAATTTGGACAGCTCCGCTTCCGGCAACGAAGTACCACTTTGAATGAGTTTTTTGAACTTGCCAAAGAGTTCGTTTCTCGTTTCGTAAAGTTGGTTCAACTTGTCAAAGTTTTGAGATTGAACGGCGTCCAGCATTTTCAACGTTATTTCATCCAATGATTCTAACATTTCTCGATTTTTCTGCACGAAGATCACCTCACGTGATTATACCATTTGAAAAATATCTTTTTTGACTCACGTCGCGTGTCAACTTAACAAGCCAATGGTTTTTCAAGCGGTAGAGGGAATTTTTTTGAAAATGTTATTTCGAATCCTCTCTTTTTGGCATGCCGCACCAAGCGAATATCATCCTGAACCGACCGTAGGTCGTCCCGGACCTGATCCGGGATCTCATCCTTCAAAAGGATGGGATTGCGGGTCAAGCCCGCAATGACGTTAAGGTCAAAGACTCCGTTCAAAAGCTCGTAGGCCGCAATGACGTTAAGGTTAAAGACTTCATCAAGCGCATCAGGTCCATAATGATGTTGAGAACAAAGACTCCATCAAGCGCGCGGCAAATACAAAAACGAACAAAAATGCCATCCACTACAGAACTACAAGATGTGTGCCAATTTTTTACTTATCTTGATGAAAACTTCTTCGTTATTTTAACGCTCAACACTAAAAGAGTGATAAAATGAACTAGAATCAGAATGGATTAAAATCTTTGTCAAAGAGTCGATCCCGCATTTTTTAGCTTCAAATCGAGGTGAACGAGGTGAAAAGATTCTTCTTTTCTTGGCTTCCCCTTATCCTTGTGATAATTCTCGTTGTTGGAATATTCATGATAAGAAGATCAAACGCTCAAAACATCTCCATTCAAGCTAACGTTTCTGGAAGCTGGACTTTTTATTTTAAGATTCCTCCTCAAAGAAACGTAAGTGTAGCCTACTACCAAGGAAAATCCATTTCCCCTTCTGAAGTTCTTCGTTTTGAACAGGTTGGAAATGTCATTTGGATTCCGGACGCTGGAAAAGGCGGAATGGGATATGTGAACGACAAAAAAGTGCATTTCGCTTATTTACTTGTACCGGTAATCGATCAAAAAAGGATTTTCGTACTTTACACTTTCGATGGGATACTATCCAAAAATGAAAAGTCCATGCACGGTCACTTCAACATCCAAATTTATGGAAATATCATAAAGGGAGGATGGGAAGCCGTAAAGAACATCGAAAATGGTCGACAAAAAGACTTGAAAAATTCCTTTTCTTTATGGTATACTTCTTCACGCATCGGGGCGTAGCGCAGAGGTAGCGCACCTGTCTTGGGCACAGGGGGTCGCTGGTTCAAATCCAGTCGCCCCGACCAAAAAAGCGCAGATTTCTGCGCTTTTGTTTTATTTCAAAAGTTGTCGGAAATTCATTTCCAATTCGCCAAAATGGCATCTCCCACTTTTACATGAAGAACACTTGCTATCACGGGACATTTCGCTTCCAAAAGAAAGAACAATCTGTCATCGTGTACCTCATCCAACCCTTCGAAATTTCCTTGTCCTTTTGAGATTATCACATCCGCTTCTTTCCAAGCTTGCATGAATTCATCGCTTGCGACATCGAGATCCATTCCGGCCATGGTGGTACCTGAATCCACTATTTCATCCACAGAAAAGCCCACTTCCAAAGCTTCTACTTCGGTAACATCGTTTATTATCGGTTCACTTCTTACCGCAACTTTTAAAGACACGTTGAAAAGCGATTTCATCTTATCCGAAAAAGCCTTATCGAAAACAACTTCTCCGGTGTTATCGAGTATGTACAACACCTTCTTTGCCCTTTTCAATTTGACCAGCAAAGAATCGAAATCGTCTATTCTGAGTTTTTTGTTTTCGAGTGTGCTCATAAATTCATCATCCAGTTCAACTTCGTTAACGCCCAAATCAAGATGATTTCCCAATATGGCAGCCGTTGCGAGCGTCTTCAGAGGGTGAGAAGATGATTCCGCGAATTTTATCACGGCCGGTATTATCTTTTCGGCGCTATCGTTGAGAGCTTTTTTTCTCCGTTTGTAAAGATCCGTTATACCAGTCATCTTTTTCACCGTGTCATTTGCGAGTTTGGACAATTCCGTCGGTTTCATACCAAAAGTGGCGTATTTTAAACTTTCGGAGGCCCTTTTCATGACTTCGAATTTCTCTTCATCGCTCGCTTGCCATTCATCTAAGCTTCTTTTAATCTGGGTTAAAACGCAAGGAAAACAATCAGACAACGCTTTCAAAATATCCTCGCCTCCTTTGTTTAGATGGATTGAGCACCAAGTTATTGTAACACACGAAATACCTCTTACAACGTCTTGTGTTGTACGCTGATTCTGTTCACGCACGAAACGTTGAAAGGAGTCTTTGCCCTTAACGTCATTCCGGGCTACGACCCGGAATCTCATAGATAAGAAAGAGATTCTGAATCAAAAACGAGATCCTGAATCGAAAACGAGATCCCGGATCAGGTCCGGGACGACCTACGGTCGGTTCAGGATGATATTCGGTTGGTACGGCGTGACAAAAAAGATCCAGGATGAAATTTTCGAAAAATCCCTTATCGCTTGAAAAGCGATGTATGGCTAAAAGCCATTGGCTTGTAAAGTTGGCGCACAAGTTTAAGTTAAATATAAACGATCCGATCTTTAAAATTGATGAAAATCCTCTCCTTTTCAAAATCAAGTGATATAATATTAAAATGCGGTAAGGTTCAAGGGAAGGAGGGAACGAACGTGGAAGTAAGAATAGAAGACGTTGTGAAAGAATTGGTATCCTCCGAAAAAGAATCGAGAGATTTGGTTCAAGAGGCCAAACGCAAAAGCGAAAATCTCGTAAACGAAGCGAGAAAAAACGGAAAAAGACTCGTTGAATCGAAAATAGATGAAGCAAACGAATTGGTCAGAGAGATGATGAAAACTTCGAAAGAGAAGATGAGGATGAATGAAGAGAACATTCTAAACGAGACCAGACAGAAGATCATGAGCATGAGAGAGATGTATCTCAACGTCAAGGACAAGATGATAAACGATTTTTTAAATGATTTTTTAGAGGTAGAGAATGATGGCTAGTGTGTTGGCTTACGCTGGCGTGAGGGCAAAGTTAGCGAGTATGGCAAGTCGCTTTTTGAAGAAAAGCGATTACGAGGCCCTAATGAATAGAAAAAGTGTTCCCGAGATAACCGCTTACCTCCAAAAAACGAGTATGTATTCACAGGCTCTTAAAAACGTCAACGCTGAGGAACTCCATAGAAGGGATCTTGAAACCATCTTGAAAGCCGATCTTGTTAAAGACGTGAAAAAGATCTTCACGTTCTTCGTAACTCTAAATCGCGCGTTTTCTTCGTACATAATAAAAATGTACGAAATAGAGAATTTAAAATTAGCCCTGAGAAATGCCTTGGTTGAAAGGGAATCGAAGAAGAATTTGGAAGATCTTAAGCCAAAATTTTACGATCTTGAATCCAAAGCTCTTGTAGATCCTTTGAAAGTGGCCTTGTGCACCACAAAGGAAGAAATTCTTTCTTCGCTTGAAAAAACACCCTATTACGAAGTTGTAAGGAACGTTTTTGCGAGTTACAAATCCGAATCACCCAATTTGATAGGAAGTATAGAAAACGGATTGGACAGATGGTTGTACTTTGGTTTTTTAAGGGCAGCCAAGAATTTGGATTACGACGATTATCTGAGCGTCAAAATGATGATCGGGGAAAGGATAGATCTCACAAATATGGAATGGATAATAAGGGCAAAAACGTTTTATTCTTTGCGTGCTGAGGAGCTTTACAATTCACTGATTCCAGCAGGATTAAGACTGGATGCCACTCACCTCCACGCTTTGTGCGACGCGAAAGATCTTGTGTCAACGTTAAACGTGATCTCCGAGGGACCATATTCGGAAATTCTAAAAGATATTCCAGAAAAAAGGGAAAACATCACCCCGGAAATGTTAACTTTGAGCATGAAGAGATATCTGTACACAAGCGCGAAAAAGTCCGTGTCCACGCTTGGTGGTTTTTCAATCACACCTTTTTTTCACTACATGTTTCTCAAAGAATATGAGATCATGGACATAACGACGATAATTGAAGGTGTAAGATACGCGTTGAAAGAAGATGAAATAAAAAAATACTTGATAACATCGCTTTGAGGTGAGAATATGGCAGTAGCTAAGATGAAAAATGTAACGTTGGCTTTTCAGAGTGAAAAACTGAAAGAAGTGAACTTCGAACTGCTTTCATCTCAAGCGTTCCAACCGTTGGAATTGAAAGAGCTTCTAAATGATGATGTGAAAGGTGAACTTCTTGAAGTAGAAGACACCAATCCTTACCAAGAAGTTTACGATGAAATGAAACAATTTTTGAAGATGACGGAGTATGAGCCAGTTTTTGACGCTTCTAAAGCGAACAAAGTTTTCGATGTTCAAAAGACGTTGAGGAGATTTTCACTGTTGAACAAGAGCATAAGAAGCTTTTTCGAAAAGAAAAACGAGTTGGCTCGCAAGCTTCAAGAGTACGAAAAGGTACTTTTCTACGTTAAGATCTTGGCGGGTATCGATGTTGAACTCGAAAATCTGGCCGAGATAAAGAGAATAAAGATGTTCTTTGGAAGGGTTCCGATAAGACATTACGAACCTTTGGTGGAATCCTCACTGAACGTGCCAATTCTCATACTGGAGGTAAACAGAGACAAGGATAACTCATGGATATTCGTTTTCACGACGCCAGACTTCGTTGAAGAAGCGCACAAGATCCTCCGATCAGCTTATTTTGAGGAAGATAAACTTCCTGTGGATTATCAAGGAACTCCAAAAGAAATTCAACGGCGTATAGAATCTCTCATAGAGATAACGAAAATATCCATGCATGAAAATGACAGTGTCGTGAAGAAGGTGCTTTACGCGAGTAAAGAGTTCGTGGACGATGTTTATTCATCTATCGTATCGCACAAAAGAACATTCGATCTGATGAGATACAACAAATCGACACCTCAGCGTTCCATCCATTTTATAAGTGGGTGGATGCCAGCTCAAGATTTGGAAAAACTCAACGACGAAATGAAGGACAATGCGCTTATCATGGAAAATTCTCCGGATGAAGTGCTTGAAAAGTCTCCTACACTTGAAGTACCGGTTAAGCTGATAAACAGAGGAGGACTCTTCAAGGCGTTCGAGCTGATAACGCAGATGTTTGGAACTCCTCGTTACAACGAAATAGATCCGACACCATTCATCACAGCATTCTTCATATTCATGTACGGTTTCATGCTTGGTGATGTTGGACACGGTTTAGTGCTTTTTCTGTTTGGGTATTTCCTTTACAGGAAAGGTTCTGGAAAGTTTGGAACGGTGATGATGAGTTCAGCGTTGTCATCCGTTTTCTTTGGCTTCATGTACGGTTCCGTTTTCGGTTTTGATTGGATCCCAGCGTTGTGGCTAAAACCAACACTTCAGATAAATCAACTCCTGGTGATATCCGTTTATTACGGAATAGGCATGCTCCTCTTTGGAATGGTTCTGAACGTCGTGAACGGGTTTATACAAAAGGATGTGGAAAAAGCGGTGTTCAGCGCTGAGGGTATAGCCGGAATCGTCTTTTACGTTCCATCTATCTATTTGGTTTCGCTTTATTTCATGAACAAATCGATACCGTTTTCAGCACTTTTCTGGGAGATCTTTTTAGTCGTGCCTCTTATAACCATGTTCTTCAAGAGGCCGTTGGCTCAAATCGTTACGCACAAAAAGGTGTCTTTACCGAACGGCTTTTGGGTTGAAGCGGGATTCGGTATGTTTGAAACTCTGATTTCGTACTTGAGCAACGCGATATCATTTGTCAGACTTGCGGCGTTTGCCCTGACACATGAGGCTTTGTTCATGGCATTTTGGGTTTTAACTCTGATGGTGTTGCCGGCACCAGCCGGTGGATTGTGGGCGTTTATAGTTTTCCTGCTTGGACAGTTGATGCTCGTGGGATTGGAAGGATTGGTCGTTTTCATTCAGGATCTCAGGCTCATATACTACGAATTTTTCACCAAATTTTTCGAAGCAAGCGGCCGAGATTTCCATCCGTTCACATTTTTGGAGGGAGAAAGATGACGATACTTCAATTTGTTGTGATAGTGGTATTCTCCATGATTTTCCTTTCTTTTATCGCTTTGAGAAAGGTTGGAATGAGAAAAGAAAAAGAAGGCTCCACGGCCAAATTTTTCAGTTACGCGGCTTTGGGTGGAAATGTGGTCATAGGCATGACACTTCTACTGCTGTTTTTAATTCCCGATAAAGGATTGGCACAGATCGCAAACGTTCCCCTTTTCTCGAATCAACTTTTTTCAAAAGGCTTGGGATACGTTGGCGCAGGTTTGGCAACCGGTTTGGCTTCCATTGGGGCCGGTTGGGGAACTGGAATAGTGGGAGCGTTGGCGATAAAGGTGGGTGTGCTAAATCCAAGGATACTCGGCAAATCCATGATTTTCGCCGGTCTTGCCAACGGTGTTGCAACTTATGGACTTATAGTTTCCATTTTGATAATGAGTAAGATATGAAAATTGAAAGGAGGAGTTTTAGATGCTTATCTCGTTAATTCTGATGACATCAGTGGTACTGGTTACGATCGCAGCAGGGGTGATTTTCACAAACAAAAGGGTGTTCAACAAGCTTAGCTCACCGGTGAAAGTTGGGAAAAAGGCGTTAGGCGTGAACATGGCTTCTTTGTTTGGTTTCATAACCTTCACGTTGATTTCTCTCTTTCCAAGCGGACACGCATTCGCACAAAGTGCGACGGCAGCCGCGACATCTGTGGCGGCAAATATCAATCCCGGTCTTGGATACATAGGAGCCGGGTTATCCACTGGTTTGGCTTCAATGGGAGCTGGTATAGGCGTTGGAATCGCCGGTGCTGCTGGTATAGGTGCCATCAGTGAAAAGCCAGAAATGCTTGGAAGAACTCTCATATACGTTGGTTTGGCAGAAGGTGTTGCTATCTACGGTTTGATCATATCAATAATGATATTTGGAAGGATTTGACGAAGATGAGATTCTTCCTTATAAGTGACAATATAGACACCCAGATAGGATTGAGATTGGTCGGGGTAAAGGGCGTTGTTGTTCACGAAAGGGAAGAGATCTTGGCTGAAATAGAAAAGGTAAAGAAGATGAAAGACGTCGGAATAATTCTCATGACTGAAAAAATAGCGGATAAAGTACCAGAGGTTGTTTATCAGTTGAGAACTTCCAAATCGCTGCCGCTTCTTACGATCATCCCAGACAGACATGGTACGACAAGACCTAAAGACTTCATAACTCGTTACGTTAAAGAGGCAATTGGAGTGAGGATAGAATGAACGTGGAGAAAAAATTGAATTCTTTGAAAGAGTACATACGCTCTAAATCCATCGCGGAATCTGAAGAAATTGTAAAGAAAGCTGAAACTCAAGCGGAAAGCATAACAAAAGAGTATAAAGAAAAAGCTCAAAGAGCTTATGAAGAGATAATTCAAGAGGCTAAAAGAAACGTAGCCGAGTATGAAAGGCGAGAAATGGCCCAATTGAGAGCGAGATCTTCAAAGATGATTTTGGACGCCAAGAACGATATTTTGAAATCCGCATTGAACGAGCTGAAAGAAACCATGTACTCCTTACCGACGAATGAAAAATACGATACCATCTTGGAAAAACTTCTTAAGGAAGCCATTGAAACGTTGAAAGAAAAAGAAGTTGTAGTTTATTCTCGTGAAGAAGATATGAAAAAAGTCGCTGAGATGTCCGAAAAACTGAAGAAAGAGTTGAAAGTGGACATCATCCTTTCTGATGAACCGGTGAAGATAATTGGGGGAGTGATAGTTTCCACAAAGGATAAACGTATTGTGGTGGAAAACACACTTGAGAACAAGTTCGAAGAGATGAAGGAAAAATTTCTCTCTCTGCTGTTTTCAACATTAAATGCTGGTGGGTGATGCGAATGAATAAAGTAGTAGGAGAAGTTTACATGGTGAACGGTCCGGTCATAAAGGCCAAGAATATGACCGGTGTGATGATGCATGAAGTTGTGAAAGTGGGGAAGCTTAAACTCACCGGTGAAGTGATCTCTTTGGATGAAGATCTGGCAACAATAGAAGTTTACGAAGAAACATCTGGACTAAAACCGTCTGAACCTGTGGAGGGAACCGGAGAACTTTTAACCGTAACCTTGGGACCAGGTCTTATAAAGAGCGTCTTCGATGGCATTCAAAGGCCGTTGAACGTCTTGAGAAACAAATCCGGTGATTTTCTTGAAAGAGGCGTTAGTGCCGAAGCTTTGGATATGAACAAGGAATGGGACGTCGAAATATTGGTAAAAGATGGAGAAGAAGTGATTCCTGGCCAAATTGTGGCGATCGTTAAGGAAACAGAATCAGTCGAGCATCGTATCATGATTCCACCGAACATATCCGGAAAGTTAAAAGACGTGGTTGATTCTGGAAAGTACAAGTTGGATGACACGTTGATGAAAGTAAAAACTTCACAAGGCGAAAAAGAAATCAAGATGTATCAAAAATGGCCGGTGAGAGTGCCACGTCCAGTAAAGAAAAGATTGGCACCTTCCGAACCGTTGATAACCGGCCAACGCGTTATAGACACTTTCTTCCCTTTGAGTAAAGGAGGAGCGGCGGCTATACCCGGTGGTTTTGGAACCGGTAAAACGATAACCCAGCACCAGCTGGCCAAATGGTCGGACGCGGACATAGTAGTTTACATTGGATGTGGAGAACGCGGAAACGAGATGACAGAAGTTTTGGAAGAGTTTCCTCAATTGAAAGATCCAAGAAACGGTCATCCGTTGATGGAAAGAACGATACTCATAGCCAACACTTCCAACATGCCTGTTTCGGCTCGTGAAGCTTCGATATACACTGGGGTTACGATAGCCGAATATTTCAGAGATATGGGTTACAACGTCGCTTTGATGGCGGACTCCACTTCTCGATGGGCCGAAGCTTTAAGGGAAATATCCGGTCGATTGGAAGAAATGCCCGCTGAAGAGGGATTCCCACCGTATTTGTCTTCTCGCCTGGCCGAATTTTACGAAAGAGCCGGAAGGGTTCAGGTGCTTGGAAGAGATGAAAAAGTAGGATCTGTTTCCATAATAGGAGCCGTTTCGCCTCCTGGTGGAGATTTTTCAGAACCGGTTACAACTCACACAAAAAGGTTCATAAGATGTTTTTGGGCTTTGGATAAATCTCTGGCAAATGCAAGACACTATCCTTCCATAAGTTGGCTTACCAGTTACAGCGAGTACGTATCGGAACTCGAAGGATGGTTTAAGGAAAACGTTCACGAAGATTTTGGCGCTCTTAGAAAGAAAGCAATGGAAATATTCAGTGAAGATGACAATCTCCAGCAGATAATAAAACTCGTTGGAGAAGATGTGCTTCCAGACGACCAGAAACTTGTAGTTCGTGTTGCGAATATATTGAAGATAGGATATCTACAACAAAGCGCTTTTAGCGATGTGGATGCCTTTTGCGAATTGAAAAAACAGTATGAGATGTTGAAGCTCATTCTCCTCTATTACGATCGTGCGATGGCGTTGGTATCGAAAGGAGTGGCCATTTCTGAAGTTTTAAATGAGAACATCGTGAACACTCTTATGAGAATGAAAGAAAACATTCCAAATGATAAGCTGGATGAATTTAAAAACATAGAGAAAACCATGAAAGCGTTCTTCGATTCTTTGGATGAAAAGTACGAACAAGTGAAGGAGGCGTGAGAAAATGCCCCTCAAAGAATACGTTGGATTGTCGCAGATAAACGGACCTTTGGTTTTCGTTGAAAACGTCGAAGATGTTGGATACAACGAAGTTGTTGAACTGAATTTCAGGGGAAAGAAAAGACTCGGACAAGTTGTCCAAGTTAGCAAAGAAATGGCGATAATTCAGGTTTTCGAAGGAACCGAAGGCCTCAATTTGAATGAAACAAAAGTTAAGTTTTTGGGAAAAACGCTTCAAATAAGGGTGTCTCCCGAAATTCTGGGTAGAACGTTCAACGGTATCGGTAAACCAATAGATGGTGGTGTGGAAATAGTAAGCGGAGAATACAGGGATATAAATGGGGCCCCCATAAATCCCGCTTCAAGGATGTACCCAAGAAATTTCATACAAACTGGCATCTCCGCCATAGACGGTCTTATGACGTTAATACGTGGGCAGAAATTGCCAATATTCTCTGGAAACGGATTGGCTCACAACAAGCTCGCCGTTCAAATAACGAAACAGGCTAAGTTAAAAGGTGAAGAAAGCGGTAATTTCGCCATAGTCTTCGCCGCGATGGGAATAAAACATGACGACGCCCAGTACATGCTTTCGAGTTTTGAAGAATCAGGCGCGATTAAAAACGTCGTCACTTTTTTGAATCTGGCCGACGATCCCACGATCGAAAGAATTGCCACTCCCCGTGTGGCTTTAACCGCTGCGGAATATTTGGCATTTGAAAAAGGTATGCACGTCCTTGTAATATTAACGGACATGACGAACTACTGCGAGGCTTTGCGTGAATTGTCAACGGCGCGCGGTGAGGTCCCATCCAGAAAAGGTTATCCCGGTTACCTTTACAGTGACCTGGCTACCATATACGAAAGGGCCGGAATGATAAAGGACAAAAAGGGTTCGGTTACCCAAATACCAATTCTTTCAATGCCGAATGACGATATAACGCATCCAATACCAGATCTCACCGGTTACATAACGGAAGGACAGATAGTCTTGAGTAGAGAATTACAAAGAAAAGGTATATATCCGCCCATTGGGATATTGCCTTCACTTTCTAGACTTATGAAAGATGGAATAGGTGAAGGGTACACGCGGGCAGATCATCCTCACGTTTCGAGTCAACTTTTTGCCGCTTACAGTCACGTGCAAGAAATACGAGCTTTGGCATCGATCATAGGCGAAGAAGAGTTGACCGACTTGGATAAAAAATATCTCAAATTCGGAGAAGCGTTTGAACACGAATTTTTGGCCCAATCGGAAGATGAAGATAGAACCATTGAAGAAACTTTGGATATAGGATGGAAAGTGCTGGGATATTTACCGCCATCCGAGCTCACACGTGTCAGCGAACAAGAGATAAAAGAGCACTACAAAGCGAGGGAAGGAACACAATGAGCGTGAACGTTTCTCCAACAAAAAGCAAACTCATAGAAACCAAAAAATCGCTAGCGTTGGCGAAAGAAGGACATACACTTTTAGACAAAAAGAGAAATGTGTTGATAAGAGAGATGATGAGGCTTATAGACTCAGCCCGTGAAGTGCAGGAAAACATGGAAAAGATATTTGCTCAAGCGTACGCGAGTCTTCAAAGGGCCAATTTAAGCATAGGCATAGAACATGTTGAAGAAGTGGGATTGGCCATAAAAGAGGTTACCGATTTGTCCATAAGGTTGAAGAGTATAATGGGTGTTGAGATACCAGAGATAAGCGACATCTCCGAAGAGATAGAACCATCGTATGGCTTTGTTAAAACGAACGCCAATTTGGATAGAGCCTATAAATCTTTCAAAAGAGCACTCTCTCTGATAGCGAAACTGGCGGAAATAGAAACGACGGTCTACAGATTGGCGCGTGAAATAAAGAAAACACAACGCAGAGTCAACGCTTTGGAAAACGTTTTAATTCCTCAATACGAAGAAACGGTTAAATTCATAGAGTCTTACATAGAAGAAACAGAAAGAGACGACTTTTTCAGAATGAAAAGGTTGAAACAGAAAAAATGAACTGATTCAACCACCCGAGAGTTTTCCTTTTCTTTTTCAGTGGTGCATATTAGTGAATTGCACCAACTTAAATGAGGAGGAAGTAAAATGGAAAAGGTGAGAATTGGTATCATCATTTGCGATCGTTACCGAACGTGTGCGGGCGGGAAATGCTTGAGAGCGCTTCAAAAAAGAGAGGGAGCATTCAGCGTGTACAAAGGAAAAGTGGTTGAACTCGTCGGATACACCACATGTGGAGGATGTCCCGGAGGAAACATAGAGTACGCTCCCGAAGAGATGAAGAAAAATGGGGTAGATGTTATCCATTTGGCCACCGGCATGGTGGTGGGATATCCACCGTGCCCGTACGTTGGTTATTTTAAGAAATTCATAGAAGAAAAATACGGTGTAAAAGTTGTTGTTGGCACCCATCCCATACCTCAAAAATATTACACAAGCCATCAAGTCCTTGGAACATGGAATTCGGATGAATGGAAAGAGCTGATATCCCCGATACTTAGCGACGAAGAAACGCGTTTGGATTACGATTGACTTTTGCAAAGAATCTTTATCTTCAACGTCATTGTGCAGCTGACGTGCTTGATGGAATTCTTAGCCTCAACGTCATTCCGGTCTACGATCCATTGATGAGAGTCTTTGATCTTAACGTCATTGCGGGCTTAGACCCGCAATCTCATAGAATAAGAACGAGATCCTGAATCAAGTTCAGGATGACATCTTCAAAAAATTCTTATCGCCTGAGGAAAAACGGAATATAGGTGTTGACGATGAATTTTTTAAGTGTTATAATAAAAAAAGCGAAGTGCATTTTTCAGGGTGGATAGGGGACGAAAGTCCCCTATTTTAAATTTTAATTCCCAATGGGTTGTACTTTTCACCGTAGTCGTAAGTGTCTATACCTTCTATCCTCTTTATTTTGAAGACGACCAGATAGGTTAAAGGTGTTGCGATGACTTCGTAAACCACTTTGAAGAGGTATTGAGCCATCATCAAAAAAGCAAGATTGTGAAGCGGCATGAGCCCGAAGAAGGCGATTGAAATGAAGATAAAAGTGTCCGCTCCTTCTCCCACCACCGTTGAGCCTATAGTTCTAGTCCACAACCATTTTCCCTTCGTGAGTATTTTCATCTTGCTTAAAACTACAGAATTAAGATATTCACCCACAAAATACGCCGTTATTGAAGCCAACACCGCGCGGGGTGCCAATCCAAGCACCACACTGTACGATTTCGCCTCATTTTGCCACCAACTGGGAGCTGGTAAAGCGTTGACCAACAAAAAGAAAAGTGCCATGAAGACGTTCGCACCCAGTCCCAACCAGATTACCAATCTAGATCTCTTGAATCCGTAAACTTCTGTGAGTACGTCGCCGAATATATAAGATATCGGAAATATCAACACGGCAGATGGTAGCGTTACTCCCCAGAAATTCACAAGTCTACCTGCGGTTACGTTGGCAATCAACAAACACGTGACAAACGCAACGGCTAATCCAACGTAGAGAGGAGTTATTTTTCTTTGAGCCTTAGTGTTATCTTCAAGACTCATTCACCTTTTCTCTCCTTTCTCTATGATCGTGGTCGCATCTATTCCACCACGTGTGTTGTAAATCATCGTGATCTTCATCCACTTCGGTTTCAGTAAAGCGTACAGATCGTTGAAAATTCTTTGAGTTGCTTTCTCTTGGTAAATGCCAACGTTTCTAAAGGATATGAAGTAATACTTCAACGACTTAAGCTCCACTATTTTGTTCGTTGGAATGTACTCTATCGAAATTCTTCCTATATCCGGTAAACCAGAAAAAGGGCAAACTGCTGAAAATTCGTCAG
>CAZCZS010000017.1:21661-24710 GCA_964503355.1 uncultured Mesoaciditoga sp. | reverse complement strand
ATGAACTTTGTTACATCCCAATCTTTTTTCGTTACTTTCGTGCACAACATGAGATTTTAAATTATATCATGTGTATGATATGATCCTATTGCATGAAGCAATTCGACTGTTTAAAAGGTCAAATTGCCGATGAAAAGGAGGAATAAAAATGATCTTTGAAAAGGAAGTACTACAAAGATTTTCTAAACATTCCATAGTGGCTGGAATATTAATGGTAATAGCGGGAAGCTTAGGAGTCCTTATTCCCCCAATCATGAGTTTGAGCGCCGCCGTATTTTTTGGAAGTCTTTTCGTTACGAGTGCCATTTTCATAGCTTACGCCACCTTTAAGAGTTATAAAAAATCTCATAGCGCATGGCTGAAATCCGTCATACTTTTAATAACCGGCTTGCTTATGCTGCTTTTCCCTGGCGTTGGCATTGCGGCTTTGGGCATAATGTTTGCCGCTTACCTTTTGATGGACGCGTTTTCAAATTTCACCTTCGCTTTTGATATGGCCGGTTCAAAGCTAAGCGCATTCTTGGCCATATTGAATGGCACTTTGTCCATATTTTTGGGTATATGGATGATAATGGGATGGCCTTTCAGCTCGATTTTCTGGGTGGGATTGATCATAGGAATAAGCTTACTTTTCGATGGATTTGAATTGATAATGCTTGGTACTATAGCCAAAAACGGAAAGTTTTAAGCGCGTAAGACGATTTTTATATCGTAATTGTACTTTCATTTTGGTATAAATATAAAAGTGGATCCTTTTGGTCGGCGCAAATATCGTGGATGTTACCGCAGATCTTGTGGAAAAGATCCAAATTTCAACCGTGAGAAACAAGTTATCCATAAACGTGACTAAGACAGAGCGGAACTTTTAGTTCCGCTCAAGTTTTGTCTAAGGCCCGAAGCACTAACATTGTGTGCGAACTTCACAAGTCATTATCAAGTCTAAAGTCAGTCCGTTCAAACCATCTTACACGAGCTAATTATCCATTCTCAACATTTATGCCTTTTTTCAACGAATTTTACTATCTCTCGAATCAAGAATTAGATATGATTTTCAACAGTTCCTGTGCAGCCAAACGTGGGCCCACTTTTTCGTATCCTTCTATACCTAACATCGTTCTTATTTCTCCAACTTTCACACCACTTTTAAACATCTCATTCACATAATATCTTGCGATCTTTTCATGAATTTCTTTTCTTTGTATAGCACCAAATGGATTTGCAAAGTAAGAATAAGACATCCCTTTTTCAAAAGTGGTTCCTTTTGCCATTCTGGCTCCCTTTGAAAACACTTCTAATGCTTCTTCGGCGGTCTTGAAAAAAACGATTCTTCCTTCATCTTGAACAGGCGTGTAATTGTTTGCGTAAAAGAAAAAATCTATGGGAGTGGGAGTTGTTATTTCATCAAAATTCCCATACGGCACTATGACTCTAGCGTTGGACTGATCGGGATTCATAAAGATGCTTCTATCGATGTTGGAATAAGCGTATCCTGGAGGAAGATCGTCCAACCTCACGAACGCCCCCGTTTCAGTACCGTACGCCACTATCTTTTCGCCTTCAACATCAAGAGAACCCATATCATCTATTATCACCTTTAATTGTGCAACTTCAGGTAATCTGCTAAGCGCGTCCAGCGTTTCTGATTTTCCAGCTCCACTATCTCCCATGAACATTGCTGTGGCACTTTTTTCGTTTTTTAGCTTTATGTAAGCGAGAGAGCCGTGAATTGGAAGTTTGAATTTATCTATCATTATCAAATTATGAACCGTAAGAACGATCTTCTTCGCATATCCAAAGTAATCATTCTCATCTAATTGAGGAATCACCCCAACGTACAAACCATCTTTAAACACCACACCGTTAGGATAGTTTTCATTTATGTTTTCAGTTGAATAACCGAACAAAACAACACCATCTGGATTTTTCAATTCATCGGGTGTGGCCACTTCAAAAAGATTGGCAAGGCCGGCCGCGTGACAAAGATTTTCGGAGTTTACGTAAACGTAGATGAGAATTTTTCCCACGTGCAAAGGTAATACGTACCATTCTTTGCTCAATTTAACATGATCGAGAAATTCATTTTCAACAACTGGGAATATCCCTTTTCTTCTGTTCGATTTCGTGTAAAAAATGACAGGCGGCTCGTATATAACACTCCATATGAAAGGGACAGAGTACATCCAATCGTACTTCATTCTTCTTTCTCGCTTGAGTCTTGATTTATCAACTATGAATATAGCCTGGGCTCCACTCGAAATTTCACGAAGAATTTTTTCAGTTCTTGCAAAGACGTTGTTTTCCAAAGCACGATAAACTCCTCTTAGCGTCTTTTCAAAAACTTCTCCAACGAATTCAGCTGATTTTATCGCGTTGAGTCTTGAATCAAAAGAGTTTAAATACCTTTCTCTCTTAACTATAAAACGATGTTTCTTTCTCCAAAAATCGTACAACCCTTCTATAAAATCATGAAGAAGGGTTCTGTTCATCTTTTCTTTTTCCCCAAGAGGCTTTAACGTTAAACGGTATAAAAAATTCGCGATTTCATCGTAATCTAATTTGCTCTTTTTTGAATTTGAAAATATCTCCGTTATCTTTGAATTTTCACTCCTCAATTTCATCATGTATTGTTTCACTATCTTCTTAAACAAAGGACTGGCAATGATTTGAGCGTAATTGTCTATTATGCTTCCCTTTATAACAACACTTCTTGACAAGCACATCACACTCCTTTCTTATGCTGATATAGCGAAGAACGTGCCAAATAAAAAATGCCATGAAAACGGCATTCTTTTTCTAGCCTTTGGAAAATCCAAAGTCAAACCGTTCAATTTTTGGAAGGTTTTAGATTTTCAACAAGATGCTTTGAGGTAATTCATCTCTTTTAACGTCGAGATATGGGAAATCTATCTCTTGTTGCACCGGCACGAAGAGTTCCAACGTTATTTTTTCCATGAAAGTGGGCGGAGAGCAATAAAAATAACCGGCTTTTCTAAATCTGTAAACCATCTTGTCAAAATCTTGATAATCAATTTCAACTCTAACCCTTTTT
>CAZCZS010000017.1:0-21651 GCA_964503355.1 uncultured Mesoaciditoga sp. | reverse complement strand
TAAGAACCTTTCCCGTTCTCCTTTTAAAGCTTGATGCGCAGATTGAGAATAAGCCTCTATAAGACCTCTTATACCGAGCTTTACCCCTCCAAAATATCTTGTTACCACCAAAGCGATCCTATCCATCCCTTCTGATTTTATACTTGACAGTATGGGTTTACCCGCAGTTCCAGAAGGTTCTCCAGCATCGGATGAATGCTCAAGTTCTCCTATCTTGTAGGCCCAACAATTGTGAGTGGCATTTTTGAATTCGTCGGATATCTTTGAGATGAAGGATCTCGCTTCTTTTTCGTTTTTAACAAAAACCGCGCTCGATATGAACTGGGAACGCTTTATTTTAAGCGCAACTCTAACCTCTCTTTTCAACGATACAAAGCTATCGAACTTCATTTTGCCTTTTTGAAGATGGACTTCAGACGTTTTATCTCCCTTTGGAGAATGCCAGCCAATTCGTAATTTTCGTTCTTTATCGCTTTTGCCATTTTTCTTCTCAGTTGAGAGATTTCGTATTTTACCTTTTCTTCTTCTCTTAATCCACTTCCAAGCATCTTCTTGGCGCTTTCATTCAAGATCGAAACGCCATCCACTTCCACCAATTCCAATGCAATGTTCAATTTTGGCTTGGAGTTCATGATACTCCACGCATCTAAATTCAAACGAAGTTCGTCTTTTCCCCAACGCTTCACGCTTTCTTTCAAACATTCTCTACAATAAGCTATCTCTTTTGTGAAACCTTCTAAGTAGATATTCACAACGATATCCGCTTTTTTTCCGCACACGGAACACTTTTTTTTCATTAAATCACCTTCATACCGTTGAACTTGTTCATGGCAAAATCCACACCGTATTTTGCACTATCCACAACCGCTTCAACACCCAGTTCTAAAGATTTGTAAAGTATTCTGAGTTCATCATCGCTGAACTGCGACAGCACAAAATCCACCGCGTTCGTGGTCTTAGGACCTATTCCAACTCTCAAACGAGGAAATTCTTCCGTTCTCAAAGTTTCTATAATAGATTGTACACCTTTATGTCCACCAGATGAACCTTTTTTCTTTATTCTTATCCTTCCCAGGTGAAGATCCAAATCATCGTGCACGACCATGGGTAAGAGAGGAATTTCAACGTAATTGAAAACTTCGCCACTCAAATTCATAAAAGTTAGGGGACGTATTAAGGTAAAATGCACCTCTTCAACGTCCACGGTGTACAACGTGTACAATCTTTCTTTTTTTACTTCATTGGGTGGATATCTTTTGAGAAATTCATCCAGGAACAAAAATCCAACGTTGTGCCTTGTGAAAACGTACTGTGGGCCCGGATTTCCCAAGCCCACCACTACGAATTCCTTCACTCTTCTTTGTTTTCTTCAGATGATTTCTCTTTTATCGCTTCTGGTTCCACTTCTTCTTCCACTTCTTCAGGGGTCACGACTTCTTCAGCCCTTGGAGCTTTTACTCCGACTACAACTTCATCTAAATCAGTGAGAACTTTCATGGTTTCTGGAATGTTAAGATCTTTAACTCTCAAAGCATCTCCCATTTCAAGCGATGAGACATCCACCACTATCTCTTCGATAAGATCTTTCGGAAGCACTTCTATTTCCAGTTCTCTTATGATCTCTTCGAGTATACCTCCCGCTTTAACGCCGGCAGCTTCCCCGACGAATTTCAAAGGAATTCTGAAATGCATGACCTTTCCTTTTTCAGGTTCGTAAAAGTCGGCGTGAATGACCTTTGTCGTCAATTTATGTCTTTGTATGCTTTTGATAAAGACATCCAATTCTTCGGTGTCCTTTTCACCTTTGACGACAAGATGAATGGGCGTTGTTTCTCTCGCTTTTTCAAGCAAAGAGGTGATCTCTGCCTCCGGAATTTGAATTTTGATGTTTTCCCTGTCCGGTCCGTAGACTATCGCCGGAACGAATTTTTTCTTCAGCAGTCTTTTCGCTTTTTCATTTTCTCTGACTGCAGCTTCTAAAGTTAAAGCCATAAAAACTCCTCCTTATCTGAATCTGAATTTTATCTAAATAATATACTTACCGACAAGTTCTTCCTTATCCTCATTATAGCTTCTCCTAAGAGTGGAGCTATTGAAACGACGGAAATTTTCTCAGGCAAATTTTCATGGTAAATCGTGTCCGTCACGTATATATGATCTATTGGTGAATCTTCCAATATCTTCAGCGCATCTCCTGAGAATATACCATGAGTGGCGCAAGAAATGATCTTTTTCGCTCCGTGTGCTTTCAACAAATTGGCACCCGCGACCAGCGTTCTAGCGGTATCGATTATATCATCAAACATTATGGCCGTCATACCTTCAACTTCGCCTATGACGTGAAGAACCTCCGCAACGTTGTCTTTGGGTCTCCTTTTGTCAAGAATAGCCATTGGAAATCCGAATTTTTCGGCTATCTTTCTCGCTCTTTTTACAGCTCCCACATCTGGCGCGACTATGACCGTATTTTCTTTGTCAAAGGTTTCATATTTTTTCAAGGCCTTTGAAAAAACGGGAAAGGACTGTAAGTTATCCACTGGTATATCAAAAAAACCTTGAATTTGTTCCGCGTGAAGATCGACGGTTAAAACCCTTGTGGCACCCGCGACCGTTAAAAGATTTGCAACCAGCTTGGCCGTTATCGGATCTCGTCCTTTGGCTTTTCTATCTTGGCGAGCATAGCCATAGTAAGGTATAACAACGGCTATGCTGTTGGCAGAAGCTCTTTTTAAGGCGTCGATCATTATCAAGAGTTCCATAAGGTTGTCGTTGACAGGTGTCGATGTGGATTGAATGACGAAAACATCGTGTCCTCTTACGGTTTCCCCTATTCTGAAATTTATCTCTCCGTCGGAGAAACGTGACAGTTCGATGGACGTTGGGGCAACATTTACGTAAGCACATATTCTTTCCAAGAGTTTTCTGTTGGATGAACCGCCTAAGATCTTAAGCTCGCTTTTCATGGTTTTCCTCCATTTTCTTCAAAACCCATTTTTCCTTGTTGACTTGACGTGCTCTCCCCAACGCCAAAGCAAAAGGAGGCACATCTTCCGTTATAACGGAACCCGCGCCTATCAACGCTCCCTCTCCGATTTTTACCGGTGCTACAAGGGCGGTATTGGATCCGATGAACGAGTTTTTCCCTATAAACGTCTTGTTCTTTTTCACTCCATCGTAATTGCATGTTATTGTGCCAGCACCTATATTTGTACGCTCTTCAACGGTTGCATCACCCAAGTAGGTAAGATGTTGAGCTTTGACCTCTTCAAAAAGATGAGAATTTTTAACTTCAACGAAATTCCCAATCTTCACTTTTTCTTCCAATTTGGCTCCCGGCCTCAACCTTGAAAAAGGCCCAACTTTACACTCGTTCGAAATGTAAGCCCCTTCGCATTCAGATCTTATCACATAAGTGTTTCTACCAACAAAAGTATCTCTTAAAGTTGTTTGAGGACCTATTACAGATCCGGTTTCGATCGAACTTTTTCCGTATATGAACGTGAATGGTTTTACGGTAACACCGGCCTCTATTTTAACATCAGGACCGATGAAAGTGCTAGATGGATCTTCTACGGTCACGCCGTTCTCCATGAGTTTGTCTAAGATATCTTCTCGTGCTATTTTGAACAGTTCTGCCAATTCTTTTTGTGTGTTAGCTCCGAGTATTTCGTTTGGATCGTTTACCTCAACAGTATCTACTTCGTATCCATTTTTCAGTAGTATCTCAACGGCATCGGTAAGATAATATTCGCCTTTTTTGTTTGAAGGCTTTATCTTACTCAAAGCGAATTTCAACGCTTCACTTTCAAATGCGTACATGCCGCTATTTATCTCGTTTATTTTTTTTACTTCTTCATCAGCGTCAACTTCTTCAACTATTTTGAATATCTTGCCGTTTTTTCTGACTATTCTCCCGTAACCGTGAGGATTTGCAACCTTTGCCGTTAAAACACTCATATCCGCCTTGGACGAGATCAGTTTCCTTATCGTGTCCGCTTTGATCAAAGGCGCATCACCGTAAAGCACCACGACTTTACCATTTAAAAAACTCTGAGCACACTTAACCGCATCCGCTGTGCCGAGTTGTTGAGGTTGTAGATACACTTCGATATCCTTATCAAGTGTTTTTCTCACTTCTTCAGAGCCATGACCAACAACCACTCCAATTTTAGCGATGCCCGCTGACATGGCCGAATCGATAACCCATTTGATCAGAGGCTTTTCCAGAATTTCATGAAGAACCTTCGGCTTGGGTGAATGCATTCTCTTTCCCAAGCCGCCTGCCAGGATTAAAACTCTATTCATCATGATCACCCCAGGCGATTATACATAAATCAAAGTTTATTTACAAAAGAGAGAGCTTTTTTCACTATTTCTTCCAGATTTTTCGCCCCACTTTGTGTGGCTTTTTTCACGGCTTCGAAGGCCTTCGCCCTTGAAAATCCTAGCGCTATCATCGTTTCCACCGCTTCGCCGATTTCGCTTCTTTCTTCTTCCACAGCTTGAAGTTTTCCCCGAAGTTCAACCATCATCCTTTCAGCGGTTTTAGGACCCACAGATGGAAGAGATTTCAAAAAGGCCATATCCTGAGAATTTACAGCGTTTGCGAAAGTGTCAAAATCGGTAACGTCTAATATCTTCAAAGCGTTTTTTGGACCTATGC
Source organism: uncultured Mesoaciditoga sp. (assembly GCA_964503355.1). Classification (GTDB taxonomy): domain Bacteria; phylum Thermotogota; class Thermotogae; order Mesoaciditogales; family Mesoaciditogaceae; genus Mesoaciditoga. The sequence continues at coordinate 16,988 of CAZCZS010000017.1, read as the reverse complement.
CGCTCACCTTTACGAGTGCATCGTACAGTGCCCTTTCGCTCTTATTTGTAAAGCCCACGAGTTCGATGGGTGAATTTTCTTTCACTATTTCTCTGATGTAAACCATCACCTCATCGCCAACAACGAACTCATTCATATGCTTTGAAATCGTTAAAACCTCGTAGAAAATCCCGTTGATTTCCAAAACGATGGACGTATCCGACTTTGAATGAACGATTCCCCTCAAAGCCCATATCATATTTCGTTCACCGCTTTATTCACCGTCCGCTTCGAGGTTTCCGGTTAAAAACGTCCTGGCCGCTCCAACGGTGTAAAAAGAGCCACTCACCAACATGACGGCGTTTTCTTCCTTACTCATGTCATGACACATGCTCACGGCGTCTTTTACGTCTTTTACAAAGCCCACGTTATCGTACGCCTTCGCGGCCCACGTGTATATATCGAATGGATTGGTAGCTCTCTCGCTCATCGGAGAAGTTATGTAGAATTTCTTAACGGCCGGCGCCACTTCTTCGATCATGGATTTGTAATCTTTATCGTTTAAAATTCCCATCACGGCGTTCACATTTTTGGAGGGAAAGTATTTCTTCAGATTTTGTACCAGCACCTTCATCGCCGGAGCGTTATGCGCGGCGTCCAATATTACGGTGATGTCGGAAGGAAGCCATTCAAAACGACCTTCCAAGTTCAACGTGAAGATCGCATCAAACGTTTTTTTCTCATCCAATTCGAAGATCTTTTCTTTTTCAAGTCTCCCTAACGAAGCGAGAGCCACCGATATGTTTTGCATTGCTTGAACGCCGTTCATTCTCGTTTCCACATGTAGCTTTCTATTTTTCCCTAAGTAATCGAACGAATTTCTTCCGAGTTCAAACTTTTCATTCACGATCCTGTAATCTTTTCCCCATCTTATCGTTTCGGCATCAAGCTCTTTTGCCCTTGAAGTTATAACGTTCAAAGCCTCGGGAAGAATATTTCCCAACACCACGGGAACTCCTTCTTTGATGATGCCGGCTTTTTCAAACGCTATTTCGGAAAGAGTGCTTCCAAGGATATCCATGTGGTCGTAATCCACGGTTGTTATCACGCAAAGCACTGGCTTTTCAACGACGTTGGTGGCATCGAACCTTCCTCCGAGGCCAACTTCGGAAATCACGATGTCCGCCTTCTTTCTTTTGAAGTAAAGAAATGCCATCGCGGTCACCATTTCAAAGAAAGTCGGTTCCATTTCATTCGTCATATCCTTCGCCTGTTTCATGACTTCTTCGAACATCTCCACCGCTTCATCCCTTGATATGTATTCATCGTTGAAACGGATACGCTCTCGAAATGTTTCAAGATGGGGAGAAAAGTACGTACCAACGTTCAATTCGTGGGCTTTTAAAACACTACCAATCGTCTTAACAACGGTACCCTTGCCGTTTGTTCCACCTACGTGGACGTATTTGAAAGCGTTTTGAGGATTTCCCAACCTTTTAAGCAACTCTCTTATCCTGTCCAAACCGAGTTTTATCTTCGTCTCAGGATGGACGGAGTAAAGTTCTCTGAGCATTTCCTCGTAATTCATATTCATACTTCCTCATCCCTTAAGTTCTTCAATTGTCCTTCTCATTTTTTCCACTTTTCGGGTGATTTCATCTCTTTCGCTCTTAACTTTTTCAACTATTTCTTGAGGTGCTTTTTTCAAAAATTCGGGATTTGACAACTTCTTTTCAGCTTTTTTCAAATCCTTTTCGAGCTTTTCCATCTTGGATGAAAGCCTGTTTATTTCCGATCTCACATCGAATTTTTCATCCATAACGACGAAGACTTCCGTGTCCAAGCCAACAGCTGCCGTCATGGAGTGGGACGGTTTTTGTTTGTGCGTTTTGACTTCAAGAACGTTTGCGAGTTTCATCACGTAATCCTTCGTTTCCGCCTTTTGCAAAGCCGAATTTTCTCCAACAACGGCAATCTTTATCTTTTGTACTGGGGGAAGTTCCAATTCAGCTCTTAACGCCCTTATACCTTTGATCACATCCAAAATGAAATCAAAGCCTTCATCTTTGAACTCGTAATCGGAGTTCACTCGAGGCCATCGCGACGTGGCGACAAATCCTTCGAAGAAATCGGACCATATCTCCTCCGTTATGAACGGCATAAATGGGTGAAGAAGCTGCAAGCTGACCTTTAAAACGTGTAACAAAACTAGTTTCGTGTTGTCAGCGTATTCTTCGTTTTTCATTTGAACTTTTGATATCTCTATGTACCAATCGCAGAAATCGCCCCAGAAGAAATTGTATATGGCATGAGCGGCCTGATTCAAATCGTAAGATTCTATCGCATCGTTGACGTTCGCTATCGTCGCGTTCAATCTAGACAGTATCCATTTATCCGCTATCGTCTGCCCCTTGGGTGGTTTGGAGGTTATTCCTTCAACGTTCATCTTTATGAACCTCGACGCGTTCCATATCTTGTTGGAAAAATGTTTAAAAGATTCAAAAGATCTTTCATCAAGATTTATATCTCTTCCCTGGGCCGCGAGCATAGCAAGGGTTATACGCATGGCATCGGCACCGTACTGGTTGACTATCTCCATTGGATCTATACCGTTACCCAACGATTTAGACATCTTTCGTCCGTACTTATCCCTGACGAGTTGGTGAATGTAAATGTCATGGAACGGCACTTCTCCCATGAATTCCAAACCCATGACGATCATCCTTGCCACCCAGAAGAATATTATGTCAAAACCCGTTACCAGCAGATCCGTGGGGTAATACCTTTCAAGGTCTTCCGTTTTTTCGGGCCATCCGAGAGTTGAAAAAGGCCAAAGTGCTGAAGAGAACCACGTGTCCAAAACATCTTCGTCTTGAACTATATTTTCGGAACCACACGCTTCACACGCATGTGGTACATCTTCCGAAACGGTGATATGCCCACAATCTTTGCAATACCAAACCGGAATTCGATGTCCCCACCACAGCTGCCTCGAAATACACCAATCTCTGACGTTTTCCATCCAATTGAGATACACCTTTTTCCATCTGTCAGGATGGAACTTTATGGTTCCATCTTTAACCGCCCTTATGGCGGGTTCAGCCAGTGGCTTCATCTTAACGAACCATTGATCGGATAATTTCGGTTCCACAGCGGTGTGGCATCTGTAACAATGTCCAACGGAATGGATGTAATCCTCAACTTTTAAAAGATATCCTTCCTTTTCAAGATCCTTAACGATCGCGTTTCGTGCACTTTCTCTGTCCATTCCTTTGTAAGGAGAATCGAACTTTATCTTCGCCTCATCATCGAATATGTCTATAACTTGCAACGAGTGTCTTTTACCTATTTCGAAATCATTCGGATCGTGAGCTGGCGTAACTTTCAAAGCGCCCGTACCGAACGTCGTGTCAACGTATTCGTCGGCTATTATAGGTATTTTTCTTCCAACCAAAGGAAGAATCGCATGTTTACCGATGATCGATTTATATCTTTCATCTTTTGGATTCACGGCGATGGCGGTGTCTCCGAGCATCGTCTCTGGACGTGTGGTGGCTATAACGACCTCTCCACCTTCTTCAATGGGATATCTCACGTGATAGAGTTTTCCATTATCATTTTCGTACTCTATCTCTTCATTTGAAAGAACCGTTCCACATTTTGGACACCAGTTCACCATGTATTTTCCCTTGTATATCAAACCTTTTTCGTACAACGAAACGAAAACCTTCTTGACGGCTTTGTTCAAGCCCTCATCCAAAGTGAACCTTTCTCTTGACCAATCGCATGAGGCGCCCATGCTTTCAATCTGAGCTCTTATTCTCTTACGGTATTCTTTGGCCCATTCCCACGCGACTTTTACGAATTCTTCCCTTCCAAGTTCCTCTTTTGTCTTTCCCTCTTTGTCAAGTTTTTTCACCACGACGTTCTGCGTGGCTATGCCAGCGTGATCTTCACCGGGTAACCAAAGGGTTTCTTTTCCCTTCATGCGATTGTATCTAGTCACTATATCTTGAACGACTATGTTCAAAGCGTGTCCCATATGCAATTTACCTGTAATGTTAGGAGGTGGTATCACCATCGAGAATTTTCCATTTCCCTTTTTTGGCTTGAAAACCCCTTCCTTTTTCCATTTTTCATACCATTTCTTTTCAACATCTTGAGGAGAATAAGACTTGTTCACAAAAACACAACTCACCGCTTGAATAACGGTGGTCGATTCACCTCCCGTTTATCGATTTCTTGTCGAATTATACCATCTCACGTTGTCATGCGATGTCTTCTGCGCCTTCAACGAGTCCAAATCTTTTGGCAACGGCGCGCGCCGCTTCTTTGGTCTTTTCCTTTGGAATCAAACATGAAATTCTGCTGTTCGAAGAGCTTATCATGTCTATGTTGGCTCCCACCGACGCGATAGCGCTGAACATGTTGTAAATTATCTCTGAAGAACCAAGTATGTTAACTCCGACTATGGACACCTTCGATATCTCTTCATCGAAGTGTATATTTTCAGCCTTCACTTCGTCCTTTATCTCGTTGAGAATTCTGAGGGTTTCTTGAAAATCTTGATTCGCCACGGTGAAAGCCACGTCGTTTTTCTTCCCCTTGTGCATGCTTTGAACTATCATATCCAGTGCCAAATGATGAGATGCCATCTTTTCAAATATCTTCGCGGCTATTCCAGGTTCATCAGGTACGCCTTCGACCACCACTTTCACTATGTTTTCATCGATGCTAAGAGCTCTAACCAACGGTTCTTCCATGTTGTTCATCCCTTCTATTCTCGTTTCTCTTCCCGCTTTATGAGCGTGTTTTACGATTATGGGAACTTTGTAACGTCGTGCGAGTTCGACCGCCCTTAGATGAAGGACTTTCGCTCCGTGCGCGGCCATCTCTATCATCTCATCGTATGAGATTTTGTCTATGTGTTTTGGGTTTTCAACGTATCTTGGATCCGCGGCGTAAACTCCGTCCACATCCGTGTAAATTTCACATACGTCCGCGTCCAATGCGTAAGCTATCGCCACCGCCGTGGTATCCGAGCCTCCTCTGCCCAACGTTGTTATCTCTCCGGAGGGGCTCATTCCTTGAAAACCGGCCACAACGGGAATTTTACCTTCGTCAAGAAGGGCGCGTATCTTCCCGCGATAAACACGTTTTAGCTTGGCCCTTGAGTGGGTAGAATCCGTATCTATTCCAGCTTGAAAACCGGTCAAAGAGACGGCCTGCTTTCCCAACTTTGACAAAGCCGAAGCGAATAAAGCTATCGAAATTTGTTCGCCGGTAGACACTATCATATCGTACTCACGAGGATTGGGATATGGATTAATTTTGTGCAACAAATCTATCAAATAATTCGTCGTCTTTCCCATCGCCGATACGACGACAACCACTTCGTTCCCCTCGTCTTTGGATAAAGACACTTTTTTCGCCACGTTCAATATCTTTTCTGGCGTTTCCACGGAAGTGCCACCGTATTTTTTAACTATTATCAAGATTCTTCACCCTTTTTTCCGCATTCAAATAGATCAAAAGAAAAAGACCGGTGTAAACGAAAAGATCTCCCACGCTTGAAGCGTAGTGAAGGTTGAGAAAATTTATCGGCACGATGTCACCTAAAAATGGAAAGACGGTTTTTGAGCTCATGAAAACGTGCTTGGCGTCTATTAAATTCGGACTCAAACCGGCGAGTATCAGCGTGTGTTTCGAAACCGGCATCCTTCCACCGTTGGCAATAACGACAAACGAGTTCAAAAATTCTCCAACACTCACTATGGGAAAACCACGTATTTTCCAATTCATCAAACAAAAAATCGCCAACGTCAAATAAGCGGTGATGGTAAGAGCGCCCGAAAGATTCCCAGGATCTTTTAGGACCACAAATAACTCCAAAGCGAAAGGAATGAAAACAAGGTAAAACCATTTGAAGTTGGTGTTCAAAGGATTCCACACGCTTCCTTTGATCACCAAAGACGAAATTATGGCGGCAAGTGTTATGTAAATGAATATCATTCTTCTTTCACATCTCTTCCGTTTCTTATATCTTCTATCTTGTCTATAACATCCAAAAAAGCGGCCAAAACCACGGGATCAAAGGTTTTTCCGCTTTCGTTCTTCATTATAAGAAGGGCCATCTTCGGATCGAATTCCTTACGGTAAGCCCGCTGAGTGGTGAGCGCATCGTAGACATCCACAACTCCTATTATTCGCGCTTCGAGTGGAATTTGTCTTCCCTTCAACCCCTCCGGGTATCCCGTTCCGTCCCAATGTTCGTGATGGTATTTCACCCACGGAACCATCCTTTTGAAAGAAGGCACTTCACTGAGTATTTCCGCGCCCTTGATGGGATGGCTCTTTATCTCTTCGAATTCATCCATGGACAATTTCCCGGGCTTGTTGAGCACTCTGTCCCTTATGCCTATCTTTCCTATATCATGAAGCCAAGCGGCCATCTTCAGGTCTTCAAGGCGTTTTCCGTCTATTCCCAACCTTTCAGCCACCACTTCCGCGTACCGCGAAACCCTTTCTCCATGGCCGGCGGTGTAAGGATCCTTTTCCTCAAGGGCCTTGAGCAAAGCCGACATCGATTCTATCTTCGAATTCAAGAATTTCTTGTAAAGATCCAAAACCAACCTCACGATCAGCAACGGCCCCAACGCCACGGGTATAACCCAAAGGCCAGCGTACGGATAAAGGTAGATTATCAGGTAGGCTATGGCCATGGCCACGAATATGCTCAAGCCAAAAAAATCTATTATGACATCTTTCAATATTTTCCAAAATCTCTTGCCGCTTGAAAGGCTTATAGCACCCGCCACAAAAGAGTTGTTGGTGATCGCGTAAGCGCTTATCACAAGACCAATCATGAAGATCTTGATAATTTCAAATTCGGAAGAAGTTCCGATGTGAACGCTATGATAAATCAGCGAAGCCACGCCCGTCGCGATGGATATCTGCGCGGCGTTGAAAAGGATCTTGTACCACTCTTTTATTCCACTCGTTGAAGTTCCAGAAATGAAGCCGATGAGCATGGCTGTTACGGGAGAAAACAAAACGGCCGAGGAAAGATTGAAAGTCATACCCAATCCCAAAAGCATCGAATTGCCGTTCATCTTTCTAACTTCAACCGGGTACATGTCAGACAGCCATCCGCTCAGCGCCCATATGGCTATGAGCCACCACGGCTGCGAGATACGATACCAAGAGAGGAGGGCGCCAAAGAAAACGCCGGCGCCTACCACGACGAATGCTACGTAAAATTTCAGCGACCTTTTCAACATCTCACCCCTCTAATCTTTTTCTACATCAACCCCATTTCATATTACCAACGGCTGCCAAAATGAGGCTCAACAGTCCACCAGATACGAGGATCAATTTGATCATCTTGTTCTTCATGAGACTTACCCCCTTTCGAACGTATGTGTGTGTTCTCTTTTTCACATCTTTGCCTTTTCAGGGTGTAAATCTCCGCTTTTAGGCTTCGCTTTACCGCTGAAGAAAATTATATCATTTTTCAAATGCATTTCAACCAAATGATATAATTAAAAATAAATTCGTCGTTTACATTCGAAAAGTATCGTCACAACAAAAGTGTAAAAAGTGTAAAAAATGAGCTCGGAGGCAAGATGATGATAAGCGTAATTGGAAGTGTGAACGCCGATCTCGTGAGTTTCATGCCACGATTTCCAAAACCCGGCGAAACCGTAACTGGCAAACATTTCGCGATGTACCAAGGAGGAAAAGGTGCAAATCAAGCCGTTGGTGTCGCCAAGCTTGGAGGGAAAGTCAGATTTTTCGGAGCCGTTGGAGACGATGAATTCGGAGATTTTCTCGTCCAAGAGTTGAAAAAAGCTGGAGTTGACACGACATTCGTAAAAAGAACAAATGGAGAAAGTGGAGTGGCCTCCATTTGGGTAAACGAAAAAGGTGAAAACTCCATAGTGTTGAGTCCGGGTGCGAATGCCCAATTGGACGCTAAGATGATAAATTCATGGGAGGCCGCTTTCGAAAGCGCAAGCCATCTTCTGTTGCAGCTGGAAACGCCGTTATCGGGAGTGTTGCAAGCTTCGAAAATGGCAAAAAGCAAGGGCGCGAAAGTCATACTGGATCCCGCCCCGGCCGTTAAACTACCCCGAGAGCTCTTAGAAAATGTGGATTACATAACACCAAATGAAGTTGAAATATCCATAATCTCCGAAGGAAGAGATCTCATCGAAAAGATTCAATGGCTTGAGTCAATGGGGCCAAAGGTGTTGGTGAAAGCAGGATCTAAAGGTGTTTACATGTTGAAAGATGGAAAACTGGAAAAATTCAACGCTTTCAAAGTAAAGGCCGTTGATACAACCGGCGCTGGCGATTGTTTCAACGCGGCTTTGACCATTTCTCTTTCTGAGGGTGCAAAAATTAAGGAGGCGTGCGAATTCGCGATGGCAGCCGCCGCCATTTCCGTAACGAGAAAAGGAGCCGCCGTATCCTTTCCAAGTCGAGAAGAAGTGGAAAGATTTTTGAAGGGGCGAGATGATCGTGAGGCTTGATAAATTTTTGAAGGTATCGGGTATAATAAAAAGACGAAGCGTTGCCCAAAAGGTCATAGAACTTGGAGGCGTTTTAAAAGATCAAAGAACGCTGAAATCTTCGTACGAGGTGAAAGTTGGAGATGTTCTCACGATAAAACAGCGTCACGCGACCATCGTCATACGCGTTACCAAAGTTCCTACATCGAACGTGAAGGGCGAGTACTTTGAACTTTTATCGCAAGAAAAAGAATGAAGAGCTGGAGGGAGCAAATTGAAAATAGGAATATACGGAGCGCCGTATTCCGGAAAAACAACCATTTTCAAGTTGCTTGTTGGAAATGTAAACGAAGAAATAGGCATGGCAAAAGTGCCAGATGAAAGGGTGGATTTTCTTTCGAGCATATACAAGCCGAAAAAAACCACGTACGCCAGCATAGAGTTCGTGGATTTGCCTGGCTTATCCCCGGATCTTCCAAGAAAGGAGAAAAATCAGATCCTTTCCAAAATACAAAACGTGGATGCCCTTTTGTGGGTGATAAGGGCGTTTGAAGATGAATCGGTTCCAAGGTATTTTGAAGATGCCGGCAAGGAAGTTGAGTATCTTCATGATGAACTCTTGATCAGAGATCTCGAAATAGCCGAAACGAACATCGAAAAATTGAAAAATTCGAAAAGAAAGCTATCACGTGAGGAAGAACGCCAACTTCAGGCTCTTGAAAGATGTGCGGCAGCTTTGAACGATGAAAAATTCGTAAAACTCATAGATCTTTCGGAAGATGAGAAAAAAGCTCTTAGTTCTTTTGGCTTTTTCACCATGAAAGAATCCATAGTGGCCGTCAACTTGGATGAAGAATCTTTCCGAAAGAAAACTTACAAGGGGAAAGAAAAAGTCAAAGAGATCGTCGATGAAAATTCACTGGCACTTATGGAAATGTGTGGAAAGTTGGAAATGGAAATTAACGAGTTAGAAGAGGATGAAAGAAGGGAATTTTTAAACGATTTGGGATTGAAGGAAAGCGGTATAGACAGGTTAGCGAGGGTTGTGTATTCAAAGTTAGGACTCATCTCTTTTTTCACAGTGGGTGAAGACGAGGTGAAAGCGTGGACGATAAAGAAAGGTACGAATTTCAAGAAAGCCGCAGGCAAAATTCATACGGATATAGAGAGGGGATTCATAAGAGCTGAGGTTGTGAAATACTCCGATATGAAAGAATTCAAGTCCATGAAAGAGATAAAGGCAAAAGGTCTCATGAAGTTGGAAGGAAAAGATTCAATCGTCGAAGATGGAGATATCGTCAACATACGATTTAACGTGTGATGCTTATGATACTGTCTGGTGCATTGGGAATAGCGTTCTTTTACTTCTTATTCTCCGTTATGAAGTTCTCGTGGCCGTTGTTAACGTATTTTGGTGTGGCAACGATCGTGGTTCACATATTGCATAAGGGTAACCATTTCAAAACGGCCGAATTGAATCTTTTCTTTCTGTACGCCATTTCACTTTTGCTTTGGCTTAAGGGATATCCAAACATTTTGATTGAAGAACTCACTTACATCCTTGCGGGTGCGGCGGTGCTCTTCAGCCTATCGGACATATTTTTAAAATCTTTTATGAAATGGAGCGCGTGGGTATCTGTTGGCGTTTCAATAGGTCTGATCATGCAGACGAGATTCAACTCTTTGCCCCTTTCCATATTGGTGGGAGCCATCGTTGTACCCATAGCTTTAAGGGATAAGGAAAAACGTGAAAACAGCGAAAATAGAGCATGAACATTTCATAAAAAGCGTCACTCTATTCGATAAAATAGTTGGAAGCGTGGAGCCGATAAACAGGCGGGTTTACTTTTACGCTCATTCCAACGTTCTCAAAGCGTACGCAAGCGATGGGTGCGTGAGCGTTAACCTCACTCTTGGAAAAGTGGAACATTTCGACGATTTTTACGTCGCTCCCCTTGACAATTTGAAATTGCTTTCCAAAAGCGGAAAGGAAGACGTGGAGATACGTTTTTCGAGTAAACTTGAATTGTTAAAGGGACCCGAGTACATTTCGGTACTTCATCCGTTTTCCAGAGATCCGAGAAAGCGCGGTTCTTTTTCGGCCAAATTCGAAATAAGTTCCAAAGATTTCGCCCAAACTTTGGATCTTGCAAGTATCATCTTAAGAGAAGGGCAAAACGTGATCGTTGGAATGCTTGAAGGATACTTTTTCGCCTTGTCTGAAGAGTACTCACACATCGTCTTATCCTTTATGAATTTGGATGGAGAACCTTTCATTTCAAGTATGCCATACGAAAGTGCCCGTCATCTTGTCAAGGGATTGAGTGTGATAAAAAATGAGAATTTGAAAATGGGCTATTCCGAGGATTTCATAGGTTTGAAATTCTCAAACGGTGTTATGATCGTTTGCAAATCCGCCCTTGAAGACGTTCAACTTGATAGGATAAAGAGACTTTTGAAGACGAAAGAAGTCGAAGGATTCAGGGCCAACGTGAAAGAACTCAAAGATGGCGCTTTACTCGCATCGAAGTTTCAAAGGAAGAACGGGGGAAGAGGATACATAGAATTTTCAGATAAATTCAGAATAGGCGTGCTTTCCCAACATTCGGCTTACGAATATTCCAAATCTATCGGAAGCGATTTGAACGTTCGGATGGCCATAATTCCTCAAAAATTAAATCAATTCCTTTCTCGATTGAAGGAAAAATACGTGAAAATCCTCTTCTCAAAAGATGAAGGTATGCTTTTCTTCATTGGAAAAAAGGCTTTGTTCGCCGTAAAGGAAGAAAAAAGCGCCCCCCTCGGGACGCCACGATGAACGAATGTTTTTTTACTTTCTTGGTTCTATCACGAATTTAAGCGCCGTACGTGTATCCCCATCGATTTCCACGTCCACAAACGCTGGGACACACACCAAATCCATTCCGCTCGGTGCGACGTAACCTCTTGCGATGGCTATCGCCTTCACCGCCTGATTAACCGCACCGGCTCCTATAGCTTGAATTTCTGCTCTACCGTTTTCCCTTAAAACTCCGGCTAATGCGCCTGCAACTGCGTTGGGTCTCGACTTAGATGATACCTTCAATGCTTCCATCTTTTTTGCCTCCTTTGGTAGACGCTTAATTAAATATGAATCACCATGAAACATTATATCAAAGTCAATCGCGAAAGTCAATCGAAATTAACATTCCGTTTTATTTTTGGCCATTCAACCACAACACTTATTTCACCTTTTTCGACAACTTTTTCCACCAATTCACACGGTGCACCTCTGTAAAAGGTTTGATGTACTTTCGTCATTTCTCTGGCCACAAATACGCGAGCGTTTGGAGATATTTTACAAATTTCCTCAAGTGTACTCTTCAAACGATAAGGCGATTCATAAAAAACGGTCGCCATCTTCAATTCGGAAACCATTTTTAAAATCTTTCTCAATTTTGAACCACGCGGAAGAAAGCCCAAAAACACGAAATGTGAAGCGTTCAAACCACTTGCAGCCACCACACTTGTGAGGGCGCTAGGTCCCGGAATGACATCCACTTCTATTCCGTTTTCATGACAAGTGTCGATCAAATTGAATCCCGGATCCGAGATAACCGGCATTCCAGCGTCGCTCACGAGCGCGTAATCTTCTCCCCTTTTGAGAGCCTCCAAAATCTTTGGAATCTTGTCCTTCGAATTTTTGTCGTTGAACGATATCAGCTTTTTCGTTATGGAATATCGTCTTAAAAGTTTGAGAGTTTGTCTCGTATCTTCGCAGAGTATCGCCGCCGAGTTGTTCAAGGTTTCCAAGGCTCTTTGACTTATGTCTTGTAAGTTTCCTATAGGAGTTCCAACTATTTTCAATCCCATAATTTCACTTCCATAACGTGCTTTTCCCACTCTAAATCTTCGTTCAACGGAGAAAATTCCACTCCGAACTTTTCCGAAAAGCCTTGTAAAATCGCTTTTTTAACGTCATCTTCTTTCACCTGAACATGCTCCAATACGCAAGTTGTTTTTCTGTAGAGTCTTTTTTTCAGGATTTCTCTATCTTTTTCGTTCAAATTGAAACATTTAACGTACTCATCTATATGAGAAAGCATCGGTATGGAGCCGTGTTGCAAAACGACACCGTTTTTTCTCGTTTGCGCGCTGCCTATCAATTTTTTTCCATCCACCATGATCTCGTGTAAGGAGGTGGTGGCAAAACACGCGGCGAAATCCGTGTACCTGTCGTTGGTTCTTTGAGCCATGTAAACTTCCAATCCCAATTTTTTCAATCCACTTATGAGCGCTTGAGAGATCTCCATATAACTCTTCAACACGCTTTTCGGAAGAAAAGATTCAGGCACGGCGAACGCATACGTGACTTCATCCATGTGAAGAACCGCTCTTCCGCCACTTGGCCTTCTTACGAGATCAAATCCTTGTTTCCTGACGTTTTCAACGTCTACACTCTCCAACTTTTGGAATTTACCCAGCGATAACGCCGGAGGATGCCATCCGTAAAGTCTTAAAATCGCATTTCCCCTTTTGGCAAAATCCATCATCGCGAGATCGTAAGCCATGTTTTTTTCACCGTTGAAAAAACCGGAATCAATTAAGTACCATTTCATGCTTGTTCATCTTTTCCTTTCTTTGAAATAACCCTGTAAATCACGGCGTATCTTCTCACGTTTTTCATGGGGTATAAAACGTTTAGCGTCCTTACGCTTTCCAACTTCAATTCGCCAGATATTTGGGATATCTCTTCCATGTCGAACTTCGCTTTTAAAATGGCGATAAGGCCACCTTCTTTCACGACATTTAAAGCGTAGGAGGTCACCTTTTGCACGCTTCCCACTCCCCTTGAAATCACAAGGTCGAAATCGTCGTGAAATTCTTGAAGTTCTTCAACTCTACTGGTGAGAACGTTGAGTCTTTCGAATTCGCCCATATCGAGAGCACTCCTAAGTAGTGCCGTCTTCTTTTTGGAAGCATCTACAAGAAAAAAATCGCAATCTTCGAAGTACAAAGAAACGGCCACTCCCGGATTGCCGAAACCTGTTCCGATATCCATGCATCTTTTTGGCTGAATGAAATTCGAAACTTCCTTTGCAAAGAGCAAAGGCTCAACCGCGAAAACGTACGGGATATCCCTTTTGAAAACGGAAGTCAGCGAATGAACCTCATTCCACTTTTCCAAAAGTGAGAGATACTTTTGTAACTTTTCCAACGACTCTTCTTTCAATTTTATTCCATTCTTGAAGAGAGCCGTTCTAAGGATATTCTTGTTTCCTCTCATCTTTTATTCACGAATGTTATCTTTTTTCCAGTTTTTTCTCTGTAGAGATTCCGAGTTCCACCACCGTGGTAAACCGTTTGAAGTGCCCCTTCATTGACCAAAGTCCCTCCGAATACTTTAACTTCCGGTAACGCTTCTGGACAAATAGGAGTGGAAGGACCCAACATGTATATCCTGTCCGTTCTCACATGTTCAAGAATTGAGTCGAAAGTTCTGTTAAGCAGAGTCGTTGCCGAGATCAGAACAACACTACATTCCGGCAGAAAATCGGGGATTTTTTCGGTTGGAATGGTTCCGGGAATTCGCTCTTTTTCAAATATGTATAGCTTTTCAGCTTGGGATTTTATGCTTTCTACCATAGGGGTGAAATCGCCTATCATTCCCACCACATCTGATTTGTCTATTCGCACTTCTTCCATTATATCTGCATCTTCGAATTCACCTTGATTTATGCAAGCGTTTATCGTTGCCATCCCAAGCGCACGCAACAGAACATCTTTTGAATCGAACATCTCTATGAATTCATCTGCTGAAGAAGCTGTTTTCGGTAGTTCATCGTACAAAGAACATCCCCATGGTATCATATCGCGCGCGGTGTAAGCGACCCCACTCCTTCCATCGTTTAGAACAACAGCGCATAACCCTATTCCCATGGCGTAATCCTTAACTGTTGCTCCTTTCGCTCTTTCCTTTGCCTTCGCTTTTAAAATTTCATATCTGTTAGTAATTTTGAATCCCTCCTTTTGTCAATATGCCGTTCATTACGTACTTTTTAGACAGTATGAAAAGCGTTCCTATCATCACCATATTTACGACTGATCCGGCACCAAAAAGGTTCCATCTGGAATAAGATACCCCGTATTCCCCAACGAAATTGTACAGCACCATGGACACCGGATACAAGCGTTGAGAATCCAAAAGCACGAGCGGGAAAACGAAAGAATTCCACGCCTCGATGAAAACGTAGACGGCGACCGTTACCAAGACGGGAGTTGAAAGCGGTAAATATATCCTCAACATCCTTGAAAGTTCACCGGCCCCATCCAATTTGGCCGCCTCGTTTAGATTCTTTGGGATGGACTGTAAAAAGGGAAGAATGAGAAAGTAAGCTATGACGCTGCTATGCGCGGAAATGGCTATCGATATTCCAAATAGACTGTTCAGCAACCCAAGAAACTTAAAAGTTATCGCCAAAGGAATAAGCGTATGCATGCCTGTAAAGAAAGAGGCAAAGGCCATCGTCTTTCCCAATCGCAAAGCGCCTTGTGAATCCACACTTGCCCAAGCCGCCGGAAAAACGGTGAGCAAAACAATGGCCACAGCAGAAGAGCTTATGGCAAAACTGTTCCAAAGCGCGCGTGAAAAATCGTAATTTTGAAAAAGGACAAAAAAACTCCTGAAGCTCCATTGATGAGGAAAAAGATTTTCCACCGGTATCACGTTTTTGGACATCGCCATGAAAATAACGGCCCAAACTGGCAGAATAACGATCAAGCTCCATAACGATAACCAAATAACTTTAAGGATCTTCCAAAAAACATCTGAAATCTTGAAATGAGTTACGTGAATTTTTCCTTCAAACGACAGCGTGAACGCGACCACCATGGAAATTATGGCGGATATGCTAACCCCATCGAAACCATGTATCATCATGGAAATACTCATGTAAGTCACGTCCACTACCGCGCCAATGAGGAAGATCTTCTTGAATTTTTTGTTTCTTTTCAAAGCGAAAAAATAAGAAATCAAGTATAAACTCAAAGGCACCACACTGAAAAGTCCATTGCCCATCTTCCAGAGATCGAAGATCGCATGGATCGCGACCGTTGAAAAGATCAATTTGGTTTTTTTGGACTTCGAATGATAATTCCAACCGATCATCAACAGAAGCATTATGACAACACCTATGGCCACGGAATATGCTCCCACCACTCCGTAATTTCTGGTGGAATAAAATTTGGAATACATCAGCATTCCCAAAGAAGTGGTGGCCCCAACTATGGTTTGCTGCCCAAATCCCGTAACTATGTCCGGACCACCGTTCGTCATAAGAAAGAAAACTGTGAATTCTTTGAACGAGCTTAAAAACGAAAGAAATACGTAAGGAAATGCAACCGGTAGAGTGTATGGAAGATACAAATTCAAGACTTTTTCCAACGGATCCAAACCTTCCATTCTTGAAAGATCAATGAGACCTTTCGGTATACTTTGCATACTCGCCAGCAAAACGAGGGTCATCATTGGTACCCCAAGCCACGCGCTGACAAAAGCGGTTGAAAAGAAAGCAAGAGGTATATTTGAGCTAAGATCCAAACAGTTCATGAAAACGTGTGAAAGTATGGAATTTCCTCCGTAGCCTTCTATAAGAACTGTCCACGAAATTATGCTTATGTAAACTGGAATTGCCCATGGTGTAAGGGTGAGAGTGTACAAAAAGGATGAAAATTTTTTCAGATTTGAAAGTGAAAGTGCCAAAACGTAAGAGACGATAACTTTTAGCAACAAAACCATCAATGCCCATAACGATGTGATCTTCACCGAAAGATAAAAACCCTTATCTGTGAAAGCCGAAATGAGATTCTTAAATCCAACGAAATGAACGGAAGAAGATGTGAAAAAGTCAAAAAACGAAAGAAAAGCCCCCCAAATTATCGGAAAAAAGCTGACCAGAAACACCAACAACGCTAGGGCAATCGTGTAAGCGGGTTTTGCCCTAGCGACTATCAACGCGAACAACGTGGCACTTAAAACGATAAGTGTGAAAAAAAGCGTCATTTATGAGCTTCTATGTACTCTTGGGCCTTTTCAAAAGCCGTTTTCAAATTCATCTTTCCGCTTAAATACAGATTCAAAGCGGTTTCAACGGCTTTCACGTATCCTTCCTTGAAAACTTTACTCGTAGGCAACACGATCGCCCTTTTAGCGCTGATGTTCATAACTTTGAAAAATTCGTTTTGACTTCCAAGCGCCTCAGACGCTTCCGAATTCGCCGGCAATTTATAAGTTGAAAGGCAAAATTCTTTTTCCCTCTCGGCAGATGTAACGTAATCCAAAAATTCCGTAATCTGGGAACTCTTTTTGAAAACGACGAATCCCTTCGGATCCAGAACGGGTGGTATCGTTTTATCTTCATCAAGATAAGGATACGGTGCTATCGAAAAATTCAAACCGGAATTCAAAAAATCTTTTATCAAGAAAGACCCCATAAACATCATGCCTGCTTTACCGGT